>CAXUCT010000192.1:0-2028 GCA_964249415.1 uncultured Bryobacteraceae bacterium
ATGCCGCCTTCTTTGTCACCGTGACATCCGCGGACCGAACCCACGGTCCGCATATAAAACGGCAGTCCGGCCACGATATATTTGTCCAGCCCTAAGATCAGGTGCGCGTCCACCGAATTTGGATCGATGGCTAAAATCCTCTCGTTTGCACGGCGTGCCGCAGCCGCTTCGCGCAACGCATCGAGCCAGGCCTTCTCCACTAGAAACAGATAATTCGCCCGTAAACCATGCGCCACCCCGAGCGGGTACAGCGCCGCAATGTCGCGCGGGTTTTGTTCAAGGGCAGTTTGGCTGAGCTTCAAAGCCTGATCCACGCAAAAAGCAAACCGCTGTTTGTCTTCGGCGGAGATCTCCATTTTCGGGCGCCGCAGAAACGGATTGTTGCCCGTCACAAGCTGGCTTTCCAAAGCTCCGTCGCGCAACATCTCCCGATAAAGAATGCTTTGCGCCAGATGGTTGTACCCATCCGGGTCCGCTGGATTCGCGTTCACCTGCTGCTCGGAGTAGGGGGAGGCCTCATCGAACTCATTGTTGTAGAAGTGGACGTAGCCGGGACTCGACACAACCTCCATAAAGGTAGGCGCGTCGCTCGCAGCCGGAGCCCTTCGAACCAGCAGCAGCGTCAGAAGCGCGAAGGCAACAGAACGCACGAAAGTCATGTTCATTTCATCGGCGGACGCGGCCCGCCTCCCAACGTCTCTTCCAAAACGCGTAAAGCCTCTCGAGCGGTTACAGCTACCGTCTCGTCAGAGTGCAACATCAACTTAGAAAGCGGCTCCCGCATGTTGCCGGTCCCGGCGTTAGCCATAGCAATCGCAACGTTCCGAAGAAAGCCCGCATACTTCGCACGCTTAATAGGTGAGTTCCGAAATGTATCCCTAAACTCTCCTTCGGTCAAAACGGCCATCTGCTCTAGAGCGGGGGCAAAATTCCTTGGCTGGAAAGCAGCCTCGCCGCTGATTCCAGCACGCCCGTTCCAAGGACACACATCCTGACAGATGTCACAACCAAAGACATGATTCGCGAGATTGCGCCCGAGTTCTTCCGGCACCGCGCCGCGCTTCTCGATTGTTAAATACGAAACGCAGTGTCGTGCATCGAGTACCCACTCTCCGCCTTTCCCCGGCACAATCGCGTCCGTGGGACAGGCGTCAATACACCTTCGGCACGTTCCGCAGCGATCGGGCGGGGGAGCGTCAAACGCGAGTGGAATCGAAAGCAGCAGTTCGCCCAGGAAGAACCACGACCCTTGCCGCTCATTAATCAGACACGAGTTTCTCCCAATCCAACCCAGGCCTGCCGCACGCGCATAAGATCGTTCGAGCAGGGGCGCGGTATCGACGCAAATTCTCGAAAAGAATGGCTCCCCGTGAAGCTCCGCAATGCTCGCCAACAGCGATTCCAAGCCTGCCCTGAGCACTTGGTGATAGTCGTCGCCCCAGGCATAGCGCGAAATCCAGCCGCGTTCGGCGTCGTCCACATCGGCGGTGTGTGGCTGCGCGGTGTTGTACAGCTTCCCTACACAAACGATGCTTTGCGCCTCGGGAAGCAGATTGCGCGGATCGCGGCGCAGGTCGCCGCGATGATCGGTCAGGTAGGCCATCTCGCCCGCCATGCCAGCTCCACGCCAAGCCTCGAAGCGCTCGAAATCCTCAAGTGGCAATGCGGGCGCAATGCCGGCCAGCTCAAACCCGCAAGCTGACGCCAGTTCTTTCACCTGTTGCGCCGTTATCATCGAACTTTCTGCCTGCTACCCTTCTGTTTTATTTTGGCTCCCCCTCTAATCGAGTTTGAGAATGTATCCGTTCAGCGCGGCGCGCGTTTAGCTCTGAACGATCTGAACCTTAGTATTCGGTCGGGCGAGCACGTCGCGATTCTGGGTGCGAACGGAAGCGGCAAGTCCACGCTCATCAAACTCATTACACGCGAGTGTTATCCGGCTTTTCATCCGGGTAGCCAGTTGCGAATTCTAGGCGAGAAGAACTGGAACATCTTTGATCTGCGCGCTCATTTAGGCCTTGTCAGCAA
>CAXUCT010000192.1:2038-8292 GCA_964249415.1 uncultured Bryobacteraceae bacterium
ACCAGATGGTTATCTGCACGCGCGACATCACCGGTCGCGAACTGGTGCTCTCCGGATTCTTCGGCTCCATCGGCATTTGGCCGAACCACCGCGTGCTCCCCGAAATGGAAACCGCCGCTCAGGCCGCCATGGCGCGCCTGGACGTGAGCCATCTGGCCGATCGTTGGCTCGATGAGCTGTCTTCCGGCGAAGCCCGGCGTCTCCTGATTGCCCGCGCGCTCATCCACCACCCCTCCACCTTGCTATTGGACGAGCCCACTACCAGTCTTGACTTGGCCGCTCAACGCGAGATGCGTGAACACATGCGGGCACTGGCAGCGAGCGGTGTCGGCCTGCTGCTGGTGACGCATCACTTGGAAGAGGTTATTCCGGAGATTGAGCGGGTGGTCCTGCTTCGCGAGGGAACTATCGTGGCGGACGGGCACAAGGCTGAGCTTCTTACCTCAGCACGACTGTCCGCTTTATTCGGTGTCCCACTGGAGGTCTCCCAAACCGATGGATTCTACCGTGCGTGGTGACATCTCCAGGCCTTGCGTGTATGCTAAGTGGCTGAAACCGAAGAAGATCTATTGGATTTAGCTCAACACTTCAGCCCCTTATACTCCCATACAACCTAGAATGAGTGCTGTTCGATTCCTTTTCGTCACCAAGAATTTACAAGGCCCCTATACTTGAGACTATTCAGGCTTGTAAGTAGGCCGACTTTCTCCAAACGAACGCAAGCACAAGCTGAGAACCACCGAGATGCATAAACCAATCAAATATTTCGAGAAGGTAGTCGCGGTTGGCGCCAATGCCGCCTGGAACGTTTTCGACCGAGTGAACCAGGTTTCTCAAAACCCCTCCTTCACTCCTCAATGGTCTGAAAAGCCGCTCCTCAAGAGCTACGAGAAGACGAAGCCGCCACTAGGCTGGCCCCGCGAAACCGACTCGCTCTGCCCGCGCTGCATTCCGGAAATCCGGCAACGGATTGTGGACGGAGAAATTGATCACAAGATTCTGCTGAACGAGCCGGTTGGCGAAATTAAGGCCCGGATCATCGAGCGCGACGGGAAGATTTTGATGGTCAAGGAATGCTCCCAACACGGTGTGTTCGAAGACCTAATGTCGATTGATCCGGCGTTTTCTAAGCACCTGGAAGACGTTTTCCCGGGGCGCGACATCCGCGCCCACAACGACGAGAAGCTTCACAATCACGGCACCAGCACCATCACTCACGGTCGCGGATCGGTGTTGACTATTGATCTGACGAATCGCTGCAACATGATGTGTGATCCCTGCTTCATGGACGCCAACCAGGTTGGATTTGTTCATGAGCTGAGCTGGGAAGACATCAAGCTTATGCTTGACAACGCCATTTCGATCAAGCCGCGCCGTCAGATGTCAGTGCAGTTTTCCGGCGGTGAGCCAACCTTGTCGCCCTATTTCCTCGACGCTGTTCGTTACGCCCGCAAGGTAGGCTACAACAGCGTGCAAGCCGCGACGAACGGAATTGAATTTGCCAAGCGCCCCGAGTTCGCCAAAGAAGCTGCCGAAGCTGGCCTTCGCTACGCCTATCTCCAGTTCGACGGTATTGGCAACGCCGCCAACTCACACCGCGCGGTCGGCAATTTGTTTGATGTGAAGCTGCGTGCTATTGAAAATCTTTGGACGAATGGCGTCGACATCGTTCCGGTGATCACCATCATCAATGGCGTGAACAATGAGCAGGTCGGACGCGTTGTCCAGTTTGCCCTCGACAATCCGAAAAAAATCCCGTTCCTCTCCTTTCAACCGGTCTCGTTCACTGGCCGCGATGAAGCAGTTACCGACGAGCGCCGCCAAGCGCAGCGTTACACCCTGTCTCACTTGGCCCATGATGTAAAGGGTCAGACCGGTATCGGCGAGCCTGTTCGTGACTGGTTCCCGATCAGTTTCATGAGCACGTTCTCCGACTTCGCGGATCTGGTCCACGGTCCAGCTTCAGACTGGGGTCAGATCAGTTGCGGCTGTCATCCCAATTGCGGTATCGGCATGGCCGTTATGTGTGACAAAGAAACAAAAGAGTACGTTCCTGTCACCGCGTTCCTCAATGCGGACCGCCTGGCTAAGGACATCGCCCGCGTGAACGACGCGGCGCGTGGACGTATTCTGTCGGTTGTAGGGGTCACGCTTTCGCTACTGCGCAATTACAATCCATTCAAGGCTCCCAAGCACTTCAAGCTGAGTGACTTGATTGCCAAGTTCGACAAGTGCTTCGGGATGACGAAGAAGGCTGAAAAGGGTGGCTACGGTAAAGTTACCGGCGACCGCACAGTAGCCGATATCGAGAAGCGCCGCGGCGATCGTTGGAACTTCTTATTTATTGCGGGCATGTGGTTCCAGGATCTGTTCAACTACGACTTCCGCCGCACGGAGCAGTGCATCATTCCCTACGCGACGCAAGAGGGCGAAATTTCGTTCTGCGCCTATAACACCGGCGTGGGTTGGAGAAACATCATCGAGAAGATGCACATGACCTCCACCCTGACCAAGTGGTACGAAGAGCACGGACGTCATGAGATCTTCGCTGGTAACAAGTCTGTTCCACTCACGAGTAAGGACCACAATCTTGTTCTGGTGGATGCGCATGTGAACGCCGATCGGCAGCACGATCTCGAAGACAAGGGAATTGCGAAAACGGCGCGTGAAGAAAAGACGCGTGCACGTGATGAGGCGCTGAAGCAGAAGATCGAAAACGACAAGATGGCGCGCCTATATCGGGAGCACGTGCTGGGCGAGAAGAAAGTGGAAGGGTTCGTTCCCCTAGATGGTCTGCTCGCTTCAACGGCGAAGCCCGCGCCAGCAGTGGAGAAGCGCGAAGAAGTCGGTGCGATGGGCGACTAAGCCGCTTCTATCCTTGTTTTAAAGCAGGATAACTTCTAGTGTCCGTTGGCAGTGAACGTTTTACGTGTACGTGAAACGCGCCGCGACGATAAGACTTCCGGCAGATTCGCCTGCGCCGTAGATTACTAAGGCGTGCCAGCCCAAACGGCCAGCACGATGCCAACTATTAGTGCAGTTTCGAATGTGCTCTTAAACGTGCGTTCTACCTTCCGTTGTTCGACTTAGTCTTTCCGGAGAACGGTCATCGGATCCACTCTTGCCGCCCGGAGCGCGGGGAGCCACGTGGCCACTAGCGAGATAGCCACAATGCTAAAAGCGACGGCGATGAAAGTGAACGGATCGTTCGGATGGATGCCATACATGACGTGAGCCAAGTAGTGCGTAGCGGTAATTCCTCCGATCAATCCGAATCCGACACCGGCCAAGGTGATCTTGAGGTTCTCGTTCGAGACTAGTTTGAAGATGTCGCCTGGCGTCGCGCCTAGTGCCATGCGCACGCCGAACTCCTCTGTACGGCGTGAAATCCAATGCGCGACCACACCAAAGACGCCGACACCGGTCAGCAGAAATGCGACCGCAGCAAAAACCGAAAGAAGTTTCGTGATAAGAGCCGGATACGCAAGAGCGGTAGCCATTCTCTCCTCCATCGTGCCCATGTTCTTCGGCAGGTAGACGGCTAGCTGGCTGTCCACGCTCCAGATTTGCTCCTGTATAAAGGGAAGCAACCTCTCCGGGTGAGCCGACTCGGTGCGCACAAGAAGATTCTGCCAGGGAGTCGGAAACTGAAAGTAGGAAAAGTAAATTGTGGGAGGAGCGCTCACTTGAACGCTGTAGCTCGTGTCTCCCACTACGCCGACGACTCTTCCATGCGTCCCGTCGGCTGTTTTCATATGGCGGCCGATTGGATTGGCGCGTGGGAAAACCTTTTCGGCAAGTGATCGACTAATCACCAGACCAGCCTCGCCGCCGGGTTTGTCCGCAGTGGAGAAGTCCCGCCCGGACAGAATCGGAATGGATAGGGTTTTGAAATAGCTGGGTGTGACGTAACGAATTAATGCACTGTTGCATCCTTGATCCGGTATCAGCGGCCGCTCATCGGTCGCATAGCAGCTTTCATTTCCACGCCAACCGACGGGCGGAAAGTCGATCAGACTGGCCGAACTGATGCCCGGTGTTGCGGCGAGCTTGTCGAGTACGCGCCGATAGAACGATGCTTGAAGGTCGCCCGTCGGATACCGGGATTCGGGAATCGTTAACCAGGCGGTGAGCACCCGGCTTGGGTTGACTCCTAGGTCGGTGTTGACCGAACGGATCAAACTTCCCATCGCGGACCAAGCGGCGGACAGTAGAGTTAAAGAGATTGCGAATTGAGAGACGATCAAGAGGGCTTGCAAGCGTAGTCCCACTTGGTTCCCGACCGCCCCGCGCGTTGATCTCCCCATCTGGTCGAAAAGCGAATCTTGGATTGTTCGAAATACCGGGAGGGCGCTAGATAATAAACAGGACAGCAGCGATACAGTTATGGCGAAAGCGACAACACGCCCGTCGACTTGGCTTTGGTCCAATAATGGAATCGCAAAACGGTTAAGACCGCGAACGAAATTCAGGGAAGAGTAACCCAGAAGGATGCCCGCCGCGCAACCGATCAGCGCTACCAGAAGGCTTTCCGACATAATCAACTGGATCAGATGCCGAGTCGACGCCCCCAGTGCGCTTCGAACAGCGAATTCGGTTTGCCGCCCGGCTGATCGCGAGAGGAGCAAATTCGATACATTCGACGAGGCGATCAGCATGACGAAAGTCACGGCGAGCCAAAGCAGAACCAGCGCCCTGCGAGATGTTTCCGTTAAGCTGTCGTGCAGGCGGACAACTTGGATCGCCAGTCCTGGTTGTTCTTTGCGGTCCCCCGCCGCATAAAGCCGCGCTAACTGCGTCCCGATCGACGCGGCTTCGGCTCGCGCCACCGGAAGACCCGTTTTCAGGCGACCGATCACCTGGAAGTCGCCTGCCGCGTTTTGAGCCAGCATTTCCTGACTGAAGGCTAGTGGAAGCAGCACTTCGTCAGGCCACTGGTCGTTGGCTACCGAGGACTGAAAGCCGGGTGGCATCACACCCACGATCGTGAAAACCTTGCCGTTCAGATGAATTTCCCGGCCTATAACTCCCGGGTCGCCGTCAAATTGTTGCTTCCAGAGGCGGTCAGACAAGATAGCGACATGGTCGTTTCCGGGCACGCCCTCGGTGGGGAGAAATGCACGCCCCATCGCGGGGTGAACTTTGAGCGTCTGAAAAATATTGGGGGTAACCAGGCTGCCCCACAGCAGCGTCGGCCTTCGATCCGGAAGGACGAGAGAAAAACTGTCGTACCGCTCCGCCGCGGGATTCGACACCGCCTGTGTGCGGCGGCCATAATCGAGAAACTCCGAAGCTGATAAGCGCCGCGGCGATGCTGCCTCGTTGGCTGATTGCCTGATGGTGATGTCCACCAGTTCGTCCGCCCTCGAAAACGGCAAAGGCCGGAAAAGAACGGCATTTACGACGGCGAACACTACCACATTGGCGCCGATGCTCAGCGTGAGAGTAAGCACCGCGATGCATAGTCCCGGACTCTTGATCACGTTTCGAAAGGTCTGGCGGCCAACTCGCAAAAGGTCTCTCATCGGGTTATTAGTTTACCTTGCTACAGCCGCTAAGGTTTTTCTGCTTGGCCGTTGATCGCAGCTTCGAGCGGACGGAAGAGGCACCTGCTCCCTTCGAACGGCCGAGACAATGACACCGCTGTCAGAACGATCCGCATCTCCGGTTGATTTTGTATCCGAAATCACGATTGTTGTCTGGGGCTCAGTTTATGGGTGCTATTGTCTCATCGACTGCGGAGCCGGGGTTCAATGAGACTTCGCTCCCAAGCGAACACTCGCTTCAGCATGGTGCGTAACGCGTAGACGAAAACGAACGTGCCTAGTTGTGGCCAACTCTGAAGAGCAATCGTCTTAAGAAGCGTGCCCGCCACGCTGAATGCTAGTCCCGCAAGCACGCCATCGGCAACCAGCAGCCGGGCTCGATCTGTTCCTTCCCCGCGTATCAGGGCCGCCAGGGCCCATAGCGCATGAAAGCTAATCACTACAGCGGCGGCAAGATCAATGAGTGTACCTCCCAGCGACACCCAGCGCTGCTCAAAGCTGCTCATCCTCGGGGCTTCGCATCGCCCGCTGAAGCAAGCACGCTCGCTTGGGGACCAGTGGTTAGATTCTCGGCTTCGCGCTGGGTGGGCTGAGATTCTTCTCTGATCTCCCGTTCAAGGAAGTAATTGAGCGCCGTCCGCAACCCCGCAATCGCACCCAACTTCTCCATGTCGTTCAAGGAGGGAGTAACAGCCGTATTCATAATAT
>CAXUCT010000193.1:0-4093 GCA_964249415.1 uncultured Bryobacteraceae bacterium
GTTTCGAACTTAATCGCATTCAAGAAATCGAGCGCGAAGTTCGTCACGACGTCATTGCTTTCACCACTGCCGTTGCCGAAGCGCTGAAGGCTGCAGGTGCCGGGGAAGCCTCGCGTTGGCTGCACTATGGGCTCACTTCAAACGACGTGGTCGATACCGCGCAAGCGCTGCAGATCAAGGCAGCTTCCGAACTCATTGCCGTTGGTCTCAAGCAACTTTCCCATGCGCTTCATGCTAGTGCCTTTACGCACAAGCACACCATTCAAATTGGCCGCACCCACGGCATTCACGCGGAACCGGTCACCTTTGGCCTAAAACTGGCCATCTGGTGGGACGAAATGGAGCGCCATCGTTCCCGCTTCGGGGCGGCCGCCGAGGAGATCCGTGTTGGAAAGCTGTCCGGAGCAGTTGGTACCTTTGCCCACATCACCCCTGAAGCGGAAGAGAAGATCTGCGCTCGTCTCGGTTTGAAACCGGCGCTCATCTCCTCGCAGGTGATCTCGCGCGATCTGCACGCTCACTACATCGCCACTCTAGCCGGTATCGCTTCGTCTCTGGATAAAATCGCGCTTGAAATACGCCATCTGCAGCGTACCGAAGTTCGCGAAGCCGAAGAACCGTTTGCCGCCGGCCAGAAGGGTTCCTCGGCCATGCCGCACAAGCGGAATCCGATCGTGAGCGAGCAGATCTGCGGCCTGGCACGCGTCGTGCGTTCCAATGCCCAGGCGGCTTTTGAGAATGTTGCACTGTGGCACGAACGCGACATCTCACATTCCTCCGCCGAGCGTGTCATTCTGCCCGATTCCACTATCCTGATCGACTACCTGCTTGCCAAAACGACGTGGCTCATTTCCGGCCTGCGCGTCAACGCCGCGCGCATGCGTCACAACGTTGACCTCACGAAGGGGCTAATCTTCTCCGGACAGCTTTTACTCGATTTAGCTGCGGCCGGCATGTTGCGAGAGGAAGCCTACCGGTTGGTGCAATCGCATGCCATGGATGCCTGGGAAAATGATGGCGACTTCCGGGCCGCGGTTTATGCTGATCCCATGATCCAAGGGCATTTGGCACCGCACCAGCTGGACCGCGCCTTCTCGCTCGAGCGTCAACTAGGGAACGTGGACCGGATTTTCTACCGGGTCTTCTCGGCTGGCGCAAGGGAAACTTTGCCCTAGGGATTTAGAGAATTTTCGTTTACACTGTAACCGGATCAAAGATCCAACCCGAACATGTTATCCGACCGGCGCAAGCCGCCTGGCAAGGAGTTGGAGCTCGCACGAGTACTCCTTGTGGACGACGATCTTACCGCCCGTCTGACACTGAAGACCGTTCTTGAGGCTGGTGGCTACTTTGTGGATTCAGCGGCTTCTGCCGCTGAAGCCGTCGGAAAGCTGGATGAACGGCAGTATGAACTGGTGCTGAGCGATCTGCAGATGGAGTCGCCGCAAGCGGGTCTCAAAGTACTGGCTCATGCCCGCCTGATGCACTACAAGCCGGCTACCGCCATTCTCACGACGTATCAAAACAGCCGGCCCGCGCGAGGCCGCCCGGTGCTTATCAAGCCGGAAGATTTGCCTGAACTCCTCAGCAAGGTGGCGGATCTGATCAGCCAACGCGCTGCGCGCATTGTGGAACGCCAGCTCCGCCAAGCCTGATTCAAAGAAGGTTTTTAGCGCGCTTGTCCTATCCGCGCGATCACCGCTTCGAACGCATCCAAGCTGTTCTTAAAGAAATGGTCCGCCGCATCCACCCAGAACAGTTCTTTCGGATCCGGCACTGTTTGGTAGAACTCGCTGAACTCTTCTCGCGGCCCGAATTCATCATGCGTGCTTTGGACAAAAAACTTGGGTACGCGCACTTTCCCCACGAAATTGCGCTCAGCAATCCGGGTGGGAAAGCCCACGGCAATCAAGCGCCGGATCGCGACTTCCTGGGAAGCCAGCCGCAACGCTACGCGCGAGCCGAACGAAAACCCCGCCGCCATGACGGGCAGTTCGCTATAACGCTGGCGCAGCTCATTCAGTGCCACTCGAGCATCTTCGGTTTCGCCAAAGCCGCCCGCATACTCGCCCTCGCTCAGGTTCACTCCGCGGTAATTGAAACGCAGCACCACGCAGCCGCTCTGCCGCAAACCGCGCGCCAGCCGGTACACAACTTTGTTATGCATGGTGCCGCCGCCTTGCGGGTGAGGGTGACAGACCACCGCAGCCTCCACCGCCGGCCCGTCCTCCGGCTCTTCCAGCAAGGCTTCTAACCGGCCGGCGGGCCCATTAAGAAACAGGCTCTCGATGCGCCTCGCCATTAATTGGAGCGGAAATTGGTGAACTGCACGTCAATACCGAAGTCTTTGCCTTTTAGTAGCGCAATCACCTGCTGCAGCGTGTCGCGATCCTTTCCGCTCACGCGCACCACATCGGCCTGAATAGTCGCCTGCACCTTCAGCTTGCTGTCCTTGATCAGCTTGACCATATCTTTCGCCTTCTCGGTGGGTATGCCTTGCTGCAGCGTGATCTCCTGCCGTACACTTCCGCCCGAGGCCGTGGACATGTTCCCATATTCCAATCCCTTTAGCGGTACGTTTCGCTTCACCAGCTTCTGGCCCAAAATCTCGGTGACCGCCTTCAGCTTGTACTCGTCAGAGCTGGCCAACAATATCTTATGGTCCTTCTCATTCAGCTCCACCGAAGATTTACTGTCTTTCAAATCGTAGCGGGTTCCAATCTCTTTAGAAGTCTGTTGAACAGCATTCAAGACTTCTGTGAGATCAATCTTCGAAGCAATATCAAAAGTATTTTCGGGCATGCGTCTGGGCTATGTCTTTCTAGTGTAGGATGTGCAGAGGTCGTCACGAAGGTGTCCGAAAGCTATGGCCATTGCTGAAATTCTGCTCCTCGACTTTGACGCCGAAATTGCGAACACAGTGCGCACGCTCGAGCGTATCCCAGAGAACGACCCGCAGTGGAAACCGCATGGAAAATCCATGGCCATCGGGCGCCTCGCGCTTCACGTGGCCCGGCTTCCGCAGTTCCTAACACGCATTCTCACCACCAAGGAACTCAACATCGCGACGGAGAAATTTCCTGACATCGTCTTTGAATCTACTGCGCACTTGCTGAGCGAACTAAATCGCACCTCGATTGAAGCGAAGGCTCACCTGGCTGCCGCCTCAGACGAGGACCTACGGAAAACCTGGAAGCTCTCTTTCGGCGATCGCATCTTCGTCGAAGGGCCCCGCATGCTTCTCTACCGCACGATGTTCCTGAACCACATCGTCCATCATCGAGCGCAGCTCGGGGTCTACCTTCGCCTGCTCGGCATCCCGGTTCCCGGCCTTTATGGACCATCCGCCGACGAACCGTTTACTTGAGACTCCGCCCGTCGCGGCTCCGTCTACTATAGCTATTCAATAGCTTTAGTAGATCCATGAAGGTTAGCGTTGCCGAGGCCAAGAATAGGCTCACTCAGCTGCTCCAGCAAGTGGAAAAGGGAGAGCGGGTAACCATCTGCCGCCACGGGGTGCCTATTGCCGATCTCGTGTCGACTGCGGCGCACGGCAGGAAGCCGAGGCAGTTCGGCACTCTAAAAGGCAAGATTAAGATTCTCGATCCGGATTGGGCAAAGCCGCAGAACGATGTAGAGGCTTGGTTCAAAGGAGACGTCTGATTGCGCGCGCTGTTGGACACGCAAGTATTTATTCTCCTCGCTCAACAGGAGATAGAAAAATTTAGTGCACGCGCTCGAAAACCGCTAGAGGACGAGGATAGCGATCTGCTGCTCAGTGCTGTTTCCATAACAGAAATCGCAATAAAAGCCGATATCAAAAAACTCGCGATCACCGCTCACGATGCTTTGAAAGCAATCGAAGATTTGCGCCTGAGTGTGATTTCTTTCGAGCTGCGGCACGCGCTGAAATGTTCGACCGCCGCTCCATCATCGTGATCCGTTCGATCGCATGCTGATCGCGACAGCTTTATCGGAAGCCGTACCAGTTATCACTCAGGACAGCGAATTCAGCAGCTATCGAGGCCTGAAGGTAATCTGGTAACCACCAACTGACAATCGGTTCGGCAGCCGCGTCAACCCTATTTGCGGT
>CAXUCT010000193.1:4103-8289 GCA_964249415.1 uncultured Bryobacteraceae bacterium
CTCAATCGTGGCATCGTTCGCTTGGTCATAGTCGCCGTGGCCCATCAGAATGTCGCCTTGCTTGACAGCTTTCGTTAACGCAGCCCGGTGCTGCGCAATCATCTGTGGATTGACTTCGTTCAGCAGGTTGACCCCAAAAGGCCCCGTTACCTTGCCATTCCGTTGGCTCGGCGGGTATGTCAAGTAAACGTCGGGAACATCCGCCGGTGTTCCTAAATCAGTGTGGAACTCGAAATTGTAAAAAGGCGCCGAGTACTGATAGGAAGCGGGCACGGCGTAGTTCTGGCTGTTGATCTCGGGCATCAGCAGGTAATCCGGGTTTCGCTGCATCAGAGGCCGGATCGCGGCGGGGTCTAAATTGCCGCCATTTTCATGCACAAACGTATCGGCGTAGAACATCGTGACGCCCCAGCGGCTATGGGCGAAGTTCATTTTCTCATCAAGCAGCGCAACAGCTTCGGGATCGGACAGGTAGGCCTGCTTGGCCGTGCTGTTTGCTCCTAAAATTAACTTCTGAGGACGCGCGCAAACCCCTGCCTTGAGACCGTTAGAAATCTGCATCCCGAAATACGCCGCATCTAATTTCTGCCCGTTGTACTGGGCCAGCGCGCCTGTTTGTCCAGTGACCGTGCTCTCCATCTCCGGAGCAATTTCGGCAATCTGCTCCGGTGAACAAACATAGCTGGTCTCCTGCGGCCACTCCTCGCCTTCGATGTCCCAGGTAATCGCACCTTGCCAACCGTACTTCTGGGCTACGGTAACGATCTTCTGCGCGAACTCGAGCACTCGCGTCTGAAACGACGTCAAACCGGCTGCTGTCCGCACATCGATTGAGCAGTCGTTGAAGTAGTTACGCGGATTTCCCGACTTCGGACCACACCCACCGGGTTGCGTGGAGTCCTTACCGGCGTGCGGGGAACTGCCGAAAAACACCGTACCAATTGGTCGCCGGTCCCAGTTCTTTACGCCGGCAAGCTGCGGATAGGTTTTCGCCCAAGCCGCGTAGACGTCTGGCGCGACCTTGGCGTGAGGCGTGCCGCCCGCCGTGAAGCGAAACGAAGTGCGAAAAGTATGCCGCTGTCCCGGCTGCACGTGTGAGGAATACTGCGGGGCAAAAGAGGGTAAGCCATCCGGCGTCACCGTGGAGGCTATAGCATAATAAGCCGCCTGCCCTCCGCCAATAGATAGAAAGCCGGTGTAGAGCGTATCTGTGACACTTGGGTCAACCGCGGTCAGCTCACCGCTCCCCCAATCGGCAGCGATCACCGAAGGTCCAAAGGTGCTATACGCGATCTGCGGATAGTTGAGGTTGGCCCAATGCTCAGGAAGGCGCGGGAAGTGGAACACGCCGAAATAGATTGCGGCGCCGTCCAGGATGCAGCCAGAATTCGCGTTATTCGTTTCCGTGACGGCGGCCTCTAACCGGTTCTTCGTCTGCGAAAAGCGAACGGCGATGGAACCCCAGTCGTACACCGTTGTCCAGGTCTTCGTTGCGAGGTTGAAAGATCGCGATTTGAAAGTATCGCCCCAACTGTACTGACTCTGAATCTTGCCATGGAGATCGGTGACTTGCATGTGCCGGATGCCGAAAGCATCGCCGGGGTGCGCCGTTACGTCCAACAGCGTGGTTTCGCCGTATTTCAGCTGTTGCACCCCGCCCGCGTCAAAGCGCACAGCCAGCTCCTGCCCCGCCAGAACGGCGCAAAGAGACAGCAGCAGAGAAAGAACTTTCATGCGTTCATTAGTGTGGTGGAACGAAACCGGGTTTCGTCGCCCAAAGACGTTTAGCGATCAGTGCCGTTCACATTGATCCTGAATATTCCCAGGCTTCATCCAGCCGGAAAATTGGCATACTGATTGGGGATGAAGGAGCTTAAAGGATCAACACCTGCGTCCTTGCCGCTGTCGCGCCGGACGCGCTGCCGGTGGATTGCTCGTGGAATTTTGATTCCTTTCTTCCTCGCCGGAATGTCTCGGGCCTCCTCGAGCGGCGTGCAGCAGCCTGCTCTGCCATTCTACGACTGGAACGTCTGTCCCGGTGAAGGGTGCGCCTACGGACATTGGACTGCCTTGAAACCAGTCATCATCTACGACACTTGGAAGCAGCGGCGACAGGCCGTCGCGCACTTGTCCCTCGGAGAAAAGGTCATGGGACTGACTGGGGTTGTCATTACACGCCAGCCCGGGCTTATCCGCGTCAGCCGTGATTTGCCCGCTCTTCATCTCAAGCGCGGGGACACAATTTTGACCTACGCCCATCATGGCGAAGGTTCTTCAGCCGTTTGGTTCAACGGCGGCTATCGGGAGGACTACGACATATCCTTCACCAAACGGCCAGACGGCTCGGGATGCGGAGGTGAGTACTGCGCAGCCACTTACGAGGATTTGGGTAACACGATCTGGTGGGCGAAGGTAAAACTTGCTTCAGGCCGAACCGGATGGGTCGACATGAACCAGGCGCATTTCGACGGCACTTGTGCTTTAGCCCCGGTGCGCTAATGCCAGCAGAACCCGTTCGGTGAGCTCTTCAATTAACGACGGCATGGCGCTCTCAAGCGCTAATGTGACGGCGGCCCGGATCGTGTGGCGGTCCATCGCCTCCTTCACGGTAACCGTTTGGTCCTTGCGCATCTCCACGCTCTGCTTCAGCAGCTTCTCAACGGCGTTTAACAAAGCCGATGCCTCGAACGGCTTGCGCAGCACCACGTCAGCGCCGGCGTTTTTTGCATCCTGCTCGTTGAATTCGTCAGCAGGAGCCGCCGCGAAAATTACCGGCACGTGCCGGTATTGGGCTTGAGTTCGCAAGAAGCGCGCTAACTCAAAGCCGTTCTTCGTGGGCAGGTACACATCGGTAATTAGCAAGTCAGGATTCACATCCGTCAAGCGGCGCAGCGCGACCCCACCATCGGTTACGCTGACAACCTCAATCCCTTGACTTGTGAGTATCTGCTCGGCTAGCCGTAATGCCTGCGGACTGTCGTCCGCCAGCAGGATCCGGCTCATCGCTGAGGAGAGGGGCCTGGGCTGGGCGGGTTCTGCGTGGCATTAGTTGCTGCCGGGGTAGAAGCGTTGGGGGTGCCCGGAGGCGTCTGCGCTCCTTGCGTTGCCAGACTCTGGTTCAGCTGGTTCTGCCCTTGCTGCGCTTGCGCTGCGGTCGGCTGCCCGTCGGTCTTCTTTTTCTTTTTATCCAGCTTGGCCTGTTTCTTCGCCTGCATCTCGCGCATTTTCTTCAGGTCTTTATCGCGGTTCGTTGGCAAAGGTTGCTGTGGAGCCTCTGGCGCGGCGGCTTGCGATGCTTCGCGCATCTGGATTCTTGTCCAGAGCGCCGCTCCCCGCTTGCGTCGCACTTACTTCCATGGAGCCGCTTCCCGTTCCGGAGCCGGTCCCCGCATCGGCGTTAGTTACCACCGGGATGCTCGCCGGAATCGTCACCTTCGGGTCCGTCATGGTTGGAGCGCCCGCCTTGGCCGCGTGGGTCACATCGGGAGCTCCGCGCAGCCAACCGGTTGAACGCCCCATCACACCCGGACGCTTATAGTTGGCCAACTCGAATTTTTCCCGGCTCAGCGCCGCCTGATCCACGTTCGGCACGGGCAGCTCCATTTCCTCCAGGCGGTTCTTGGCGGCCGCCGCACGGCTGCTTAAAGGATAGTCACGGACCACGCGCGCAAACATCTCCCCGGCTTGTTTCCGAAAACGTGGACCCATCTTCGTATACGAATCTCCCGCCTCGTAGAGCGATTCACCAGCCCTGCTGTAGAGCGGATACTGGTCTACCAGCGCGCTTAACCGGTTCGCGGCGGCCGGATTCATATCGCGGCGCCAATAAAAATTGCCCACTACAAATTCGTGTTCCGCCAGGCTCTCCTGAATGTTGCGCACCAACTGCGCCGTCTGCGGCGCGAACTTGCTGTTCGGATATTGCACCAGCAATTGCCGGCACTCGTCTTCGGCCCGCAGACTCTGGCTCCAGTCCCGGTCGCTCCTCTCCATTTGCTTGTAATGGATCTGGCAAACACGGTTCTGAGCCTGCGCGGATTCCTCCATCGCCGGATAGAACAGGATAAAATCCTTGTACTCGGCTTCCGCTTGCGCCAGCCCGTTGGCGCCACCTTCCCGGTACCAGCTATCGGCCACCGCCAGCTTCGACTTGGCCATGAATTCGCTGGACTCGTAAGTGTTCATC
>CAXUCT010000194.1:0-4796 GCA_964249415.1 uncultured Bryobacteraceae bacterium
TGTGATTTGTATATCCCCGAGAGCACGCGCGTTACCATCCTTCGCGCGACAGACGGGCCAGCGGTGCTCCGCCTGCCATGTAAGCGGCAGCTGGCCGCAGCTCACACCCTGGGGACGCTTCTTCAAGCTGTCCGGATACACCGCCGGAGGCAAATTGGTCGGCAAAGAAGGATTTCACTACGTGCCGGCAGGTCTGTTCGGGCAACTGGGCCTGACTTGGGCTACGCAGCCAAACGATTTGCTCGGTCACGGCGCGCAGGCGGAAGGCAAGGCGAAAGTGCTACGTCTGGCTGGACAGAATGAGAGTTACGTTCTGAGTGAGCTGGAGAAGTTCAAGGTAGACGACCGTCAGCACGCGCCGGAGATGACTATGGTCACCAAACACGTGGAGAGCGAACAGTTTCGTGCGATAGCGGAGTACCTGCAATCGCGCTAAGGGTGTTCGGCAACTTTCGATTTCAACAGTACCGCTCGTGATGCCTTTTGTCTGCGTTTTGCGTAATGCAATTTAGACGCAGGAAGTATCAAGCGAACGGAACTTAGAAGGAGAAAGAATGCAAACGGAAATTTCTGGCCATCGCGGCAAGCGAGCCGGCCTGATGGCGATGCTCACGGTCCTGGCGGCTGTCAGCGGCGGCAACTTACCCGCCAAACAAGAGAACGCTCAAGCGCCCCCACTTAAGGAGCCTGAGTATATCAACCAGTTTTTCCGTCTTGGTAACGATGGTCAACTCGTGCCGCTCGAACAGGAAAAGCTAGGCTCCCAAACAAAGAGTCACCGGAACTTTGTCATTAGTCCGTCCGTTACCTCAGAACAAATCGTTCCGAATCCGGCCTCACCGGTACGTGTTCCACCAGATGCTCATTTTGTTGTGCGTCTCAACAGCGGCGATAGGGATCCCAATACCCTTATCAGTTTGACGCCGTTCGTTGTGAAGAAGAAGGATCGTGAGATTCCCAAGAGCAAGGCCAGTGCCGGAATCATACCCTTTAGCGGCGTCAAATCCCAAACCGCGCCCGATAAAAGTATTCCGGTGTCCGTGAAGAAGTACGGCAATGGATCGTTCGAGATCGTGCCGACGCAGCCGTTAGTACCCGGAGAATACGCGTTTGTTACCGGGTACTCCGCCAGTTGTTTCGGCGTAGATTCCCAATCGCTACAGTAGGTTGTTTGGAGGCCGATGCCTGACGCTTACTCACAACGTTGCACTCTTCTTTTCGATTCCAGTCCTGCTCGCCGCCGCCGTCCCGCCCCTTGGCATACCGCGTGAGCTGGCTACGGAGCGTGCCCGGCAGGTATCGAACCTCCGCTATCACCTCTTCTATGATCTAGCGCCGCATGTGAACAGCACATCAGCGCATGAAGAGGTACGCTTCCGCCTAAAGGATGCCGGCCCGCTGCTGATGGATTTCCGCGAAGGCACGGTATCTAAAATTGTAGTGAATGGAACGCCTTTGGCGCCGGCGATCGAGAACGGCCACTTGCCGCTTCCTGCTGTAGATCTTCGCACTGGCGAGAATACGCTCCAAATAGACTTCACCGCTCCTGTCCAGCCAGCCGGCAGGGCACTGACTCGTTATGAAGATAAGGACGATGGCAGCGAATACATCTACACGCTCTTTGTTCCCATGGACGCCAGCATGGCGTTCCCCTGCTTTGACCAGCCGGATTTGAAAGCGCGGTTTACGCTTGATCTCACCGCGCCCCGCAACTGGACCGTTATCTCAAACTCTGCGGTTGAGCATGTAGCGGAGGCAGGCGGCAAACAGCAAACCTTCTTCGGCGAAACGCGCCCCATCAGCACGTATCTGTTCGCGTTCGCCGCCGGTCCGTTCAAAAACGTTCATCCGGCGCCGGACATGCCCAACGTGTATGTGCGCCAATCCCAAGTAGCACGCGGAGAAGCCGAGGCGCCGCAGATTCAGAGCGTGGTCGCCCGTGCCACTCAGTTCCTCAGCCAATATTTCGCGCAGCCTTTTCCGTTTCCGAAATATGAAATGGTTTTGCTGCCGGGATTTGCCTATGGCGGCATGGAGCACGCGGGCGCCACCTTTTTGCGCGAAGACGCGATGCTGTTCCGCAGCGCACCGACAGCTACCGATCGCTTCAACCGCGCCATCACGCTGGTGCATGAGCTTGTTCACCAATGGTTCGGCGACTTCGTCACCATGCGCTGGTTCGACGATCTGTGGCTGAAGGAAGGGTTCGCGCAATATATGGCCTTCCGCACAATGGCAACCTTGGAGCCAGGTCAGAATGTTTGGAAGCGTTTTTACCAGAGCATCAAGCCCGCTGCTTATGCGATTGACGTCACCCAAGGCGCCACGCCCATCTACCAGGACATACCCAACCTGAAGGACGCCAAATCGGCCTACGGGGCGATCGTCTATTCGAAAGCTCCCGGCTTGCTTCGCCAGCTCGCTCATCTGCTCGGCGACGAGCCGTTCCGGAATGGCCTGCGCATTTATCTAAAGGAGCATGCTTACGGCAACGCCGAGTGGAATGATTTGGTGCGTGCCTTGGAGGAATCATCGCAACGGGATCTGGCCGCCTGGGCAGACGATTGGATCCACCGCCGCGGCACGCCGGAAGTGCGGGTTGCCTGGTCGTGCGACGGCAACGATCGTATACAGAACCTGATCTTGACGCAGAAAAACGTTCTCGGCGAAGGCGGCACATGGCCCATCGCCACGCAAGTGCTGCTCGGTTATACCCATGCTCAGTCCATAAGAATCCGCGCGGGGCTTTTCAGCGCGAGTGCTGCCGTTCCCGAAGCTGTTGGCAAGCCCTGTCCGAATTACATCTTCGCCAACGACGAAGATTATGCTTACGGGCTTTTTCTGCTGGATGAGCGCAGTCGAGATTACACGATGACGCATCTCGCATCGGTCTCTGATTTGTTTGAGCGAACGCTTCTTTGGGGTGCGTTCTGGGATGCCGTCCGGTTTCAGGAACTGGCCCCGCGGACGTATCTCGACCTGTCACTTGCCAGGATGTCTGGGGAAAGCGATGAAGCGCTGCTGCAGTCGCTGGGCGCGCGTGCCGCTCTTGCGCTGCACGATTATGTGAGTGCTGGTACGCGTAACGAACTAGATCATTCGTTCGAGCAAATTGCCATCGACGGCATGCTGCATGCCCCAAAGGAGGGCCTGCGCATCATGTGGTTTCGGACGCTGCGCAGCTTGGCAGATAGTCCGCTCGGGCTTGGGGAGGTCCGAGATCTGCTCGATGGCAAGGTTACCGTTCCGGGCGTTCAACTACGGCCACTCGACCGCTGGAGCCTGGTCGCCGCGCTGATTGCGCATGCCGATCCGGCGGCGGAAGTCTTCTATCAAGCGGAGAAACAGCGCGACCACACAGGCGATGGACTCAAGTACAGCTACATGGCCCTCGCTGCTAAACCGGATCCCGCCACTAAGAAATGGTACTTCGATGACTACCTGGTGAACCCGTCGCGGCCTGAAGACTGGGTAGAGCAAAGTCTCGGTACTTTCAATTATTGGAACCAATCCGATTTAACCGCGTCTTATCTCCGCCCTTCACTCAATGCGTTGTCACAGGTCAAGCAGCAGCGAAAAATCTTCTTTGTCCTCGCTTGGCTGAATGCCTTCATCAATGGACAGAACTCAGCGGCGTCGGACACCGAGATTCACCGTTGGTTAGCCACCGCGCAATTGGACCGGGATCTTCGGCTGAAAGTATTGCAAGTAGTCGACGACCTTGACCGGACCGTAACAATCCGCCACCAGTTCCCTTAAGCTGCTCAGAAGGGTAGATCACAATCGAAGAAAGAATGCAGAAACTCTCGCTGTACCTTTTGGTCAATCTCGCGCTGTCAGCTCGATCTGTTCCCGCGGCAAACGTCGTCCGAACTATACCTACCTTTAGCGCCTCGTTTTCTACAGGCAACAAACAGTATTCGTATAGGCTTGCCGGCGGGAAGCCCGAGTTAGGTGGAACGACAACGATCGGCACGGTGCTTGTCCCGCTCTCGCTTTCTTTTGATGTAGGTGGAGGGCAGAGCAAGAACAACGTAGTCATTAGCGCCGGGACCGATATACGCGATATTCTGCGTTCACCGATTTTCAGCCCCGTTGCATTTACGACAGGAACGACGCAGTATGGCGACGCCGTGCAGCGCGCTCAATTTCCTAAAACAGCGGCAAAGACCAATTGGCACACTCTCCTTGGAGAACCCCAAATAGCGCCGGCCATCCAGATCGAAATTCCAGCCGCCGACGGATACCTGTTGCACTCCCGAAGCACGGGAAAGTCACTAGCTGTAGTCGATCTCGACTTTGTCCAGAGATGGCTGTTTCAGCATCTGGCGAGTACAGGCGCCAAGCCGGACAAACTGCTGATCGCGGTCACCGAGAATGTCGCCTTCTATTCACTCGGTGATGCTACCGTTTGCTGCTCATTGGGTACACACGGTGCACAGCTTGATGCTTCGGGAACATCAGCGCAAGCCTTCGTGATCGCCTCGTACATGCAGGAAGGCGTTATGCCGCGGTACACGGACGTACAGGGCCTCAGCCAGCAAATCGCAGAATGGATGAATGATCCGCTATATGGGTATCACGCAAATGAGTTTCCCTCGTGGAGGAAGCTGCCACCGGCCAGCGGCTGTGGCGGCGCCGGCGAGAGTAGTTCCTATCTTCGGGAGCAGCCCACCGACGATCTGCCGTCGAACTCCACAGCCGTCGCGGCGAATGGCAGGACCTATCGTTTGGAGAATATGGCGCTTCTGCCATGGTTCGCGCAGAGCACCACTACTCAGGCATTTGAGGGAGTT
>CAXUCT010000194.1:4806-7709 GCA_964249415.1 uncultured Bryobacteraceae bacterium
TTTACAGCTTTCCCGATACGAAGGCTCTCGATGCTCCTGCCCAGCCTTGTTTGAGCAATCGGGCACCTGCCACTCAGCCATCCGGCTCGCCATTACCGCAATCAAGCACTCCAAAACGGCACTCCCTAATCGGGTATTGGGAAGGCTATGCTTCGGCCCGGACTTCCACTTCGCTCAGAGACGTGTCGCCTCAATGGGACATCATCATCGCGACCTTTGCAGCGCCGGTGAAGGGTTCCACCAGCTCCCTGCATTTCGAGCCGCCTGCATCTTTTGGCGAAGAACGATTCAAGGCCGATGTTGCTTACCTGCAGAGCAAGGGCAAGAAGGTGCTGATCTCGTTAGGTGGCGGTGGCGAGGTGGTGACGTTGAATACAGCCGCGGATCTCCACGCATTCGTCAGTTCAGTTTCGGCGATTATCCAGAAGTATAGTTTCGACGGCGTCGATCTCGACATTGAAACGCCTTCCTTGCTCATCAACCCCGGCGACACCGATTTCCGTAAGCCCACAACGCCTTCAATCGTGAACCTGATCACCGCGATGCATCAACTCCGGGAGCGCTTCGGCCCGCAATTTATGATCAGCGAAGTGCCTGAAGCGGCCCAGGCCCAAGCGGGCATGCTGGCATACGGCGGCCAGTTTGGATGCTTTTTGCCGGTGATCTACGGCACTCGAGACATTCTGTCGTTTGTGGATGCACAAGATTACAACACGCCGCCGCTCCAGGGCCTGGACGGGAACTACTACTTTCCCGGACATGCCGACTATCACGTCGCCTTGTCTGAAATGCTGCTGCAAGGTTTCCCCGTAGCAGGTGATTCCCAAGCATTGTTTCCACCGCTTCCACCGGAACAGGTAGCAATTGGTCTTCCCGCCACGCCTACGTCCGCGCGCAATTATACAGACATACCGGGCGTTCAGAACGCCTTGCGCTACCTGATAGAAGGGAGGCAGTACTCCGGAGCTGAATACAAACTGCTGCGCCCCGCCGGGTATCCCAATTTGAAGGGAGCGATGTTATGGGCGATTAACGAAGACCGGAGTAACGGCTATCAAATGTCAAACGCCATAGGCGAGCTGCTGCACAGCCTCGGGCAGAACTAAATTGGCTTTAAGATAGCGAAGCTAGACGACGCAATCGCCTAAACAAGAGTGCGGCTAATCCTGTACCGAACAGTGCCCAAGTCGTCGGCTCTGGGGCATTGCCAACCGCTGCTGGCGTTGTATACAACTGGATTTCGGAAACCGCGTAAAGACCGTCGCCGGCGTTAGCGAAGAACTTTACCGCACGCACCGAAGTAGGTATAAGTGCATATTGTGTTTTTTGATTTGTGTTCGGACGCGTCGCCATTCCTCCACCGTTGTATTGCTCCGGCACGTTCCATAACGTCTGCCACTTTCCGCCCAGAGCCGTCTCGTATTGCAACGTGTAAGAGTCGTTATTGTCGGCTTGAACGATTGCGCCGTCGATCGTATAATTCTGGCCGAGATCGATGGTCAGGAAGGGTGTCGTACTGGGATCGGTCGTGTAGGCCCCGTTCCACCAAACTGTTCCCGTCTGAAACTGGGTATTCTCCGGGAGAAATACTCCGTCGTCAATCGTCTGCAAGAGACTGCTGGATGATCCGAACGTCCCCGACGAAGTTACAGGCTTATTCTGAGCAACGTTCACCGTGCCAGCCAATGCTATTGTGCCGAGGCAGATACCGGCACATACTGCGATTCCAAAGTTTCGCACTGATTTTCTCCCTAATTGATCTGACTTGTACATGAATTCCACCGGATTATACACCGCCAGCTTACCTCAGTCGATGGAAAAAGCTGTTCCGCCCTTCACGCGCTTACCGGCTGCAGCCCTGTTGCTTTCCCAGTGGAAGTATGCCATGCTCCCTATGGGGAACCCAATAAGCTAGGTGAACCGTGGATCTCGGATGAAAACACTATGGCGCTTCCTCCATCGCCTGAACTCCTGGTTCCGATCCCAGGACGATGAAGAGCGCCTGCGTCTCGAGATCGAAGAGCACCTCGCCCTGCAAGCCTCCGAAAACCTCCGCGCCGGCTTATCGCCTGTGGAGGCGCGGCGGCAGGCATTACTGAAGTTCGGAGCAGTGGAGTCAATCAGAGAAAGTTATCGGGATCGGAAAGGACTGCCATTCGTGGAAACAACACTTACCGACATCCGGCAAGCTTTGCGAACGCTTCGCAAAAATCCAGGTTTCACGCTCGTCGCTCTTGCCGCCCTCGCCATAGGCATCGGCGCTAACACCGGCATCTTCAGCGTGGTAAATAAGGTCCTGCTGCAACCGCTCCCCTACCCGGACCCGGACAGCCTCATGCAGATCGGCCCCAAACTGCCCAACGGGTCCGTCTATACCAACTCCATCCCGAAGTACATGGTTTGGCGCAACAACCATGTCTTCTCATCCATGGCCCTCTACAACGATGAGGCTCTGGGATTCAACCTCAGCAGCGGCGATCATCCCCAGCCGGTAAGGGGCGTTCACGTTTCAATCGACTACTTCAAAGTCTTCGGCATACCGCCCATGATGGGCCGCACCTTCAATCCGGCGGAAGATCAGCCCAACGGTCCTCAGGCCGCCCTCATCAGCGAGAATCTTTGGCGTACGCGCTTTGGTTCCGACCCCAAAATCCTCACTCGCACCATCACGCTCAACTCCGCTCCATACCTTGTTATCGGAGTCATCCCTTCCACCTTTGTCCCAACCCCCGATGCTGAACTCTGGATTCCGCTACAAGCCGATCCCGCTAGCGGCAACCAAGCTCATTTTCTAGCTCTAGCCGGTCGCCTGAAACATGGCACTTCTCTCGCCCAGGCGCAAGCGGAGATGCGCGCGGCCGGGGAACGCTTCCGTCGCCTCTATCCGGCACAAATGGAGAAGC
>CAXUCT010000194.1:7742-8262 GCA_964249415.1 uncultured Bryobacteraceae bacterium
GTCTTAATTGTCGCGGTCGCATTCGTTCTCCTCATCGCTTGTGCAAACGTCGCCAATCTTCTGCTCGCACGCTCCTCGGCTCGCCAGCGCGAACTCGCCATCCGCGCCGCTATCGGCGCCAGCCGCTGGCGTGTCGTTCGTCAGCTACTCACGGAAAGTGTTCTGCTCTCAAGCCTGGGTGGAGTGCTCGGCCTCTTGCTCGGAATCGCCGGAGTCCACGCCCTTCTGTTGCTCGTTCCCGGCGGCATCCCGCGTCTCGCTGATCCAGCGAACCTTAACAATCTGTTTGCCTTGGTAGACTGGCGAATTCTCGCCTTCACCCTAGGCGTCTCCCTGCTCACCGGTATTGTTTTCGGTCTCGTGCCCGCCCTCCAGGTTTCCAAACCCAACCTCGCCACCACTCTCAAGGAAGCCGGAACTCGTTCCTCTACCAGCCGTCACCAGAACTTCACTCGCAAAACTCTGGTAGCTACTGAAATGGCCCTCGCTGTGGTTCTTCTCACAGCGGCCGCCTTACTCA
>CAXUCT010000195.1:0-2130 GCA_964249415.1 uncultured Bryobacteraceae bacterium
TCGTAGAACTGTTTGCGATAGAGAATGTCGAGGCCTAGCGTGGGCTCGTCGAGCACCAGCAGTTTCGCGTCAATCGCCATTACCAGGGCTAGATGCAGCTGGGCCACCATGCCCTTGGACAACTCCTTGATCCTGCTGGCGCGCTTGATGGTGGTCTTGGCCAGAAAACGTTCTGCCTTCGCGCGGTCGAAGCGCGGATGGACGCCGGCGACGTAATCGAGCGCCTGGGAAGCCCGTAGCCAGCGCGGCAATACCGCCACGTCGGCAATGAAGGAGACGTCGCGCATCAGCTGATCGCGCTGGCTCCAGGGGTCGTGTCCGAGCACGTTCAGTTCTCCCTCATAGGAAGTGAGGCCAAGAATTGCATTGAGCGCCGTCGTCTTGCCCGCGCCATTAGGGCCGATGAGTCCGAGGATGCGGCCCTCTTCGACCCGCAGATTGACGCTATCCAGCGCGACGGTTCCGCCAAAGGCCTTGCGCAGGCCACGTGCTTCTATGCATGCCATGGCTTCAGCGCTTCTCCTTTGGAGCGTTCGGTTTTGAATCCAGCAGCTCTTCCGCTGTTAGTCCCAGTCGCTGAATGGTGGCTAGGACACGCGGCCATTGCTCCAAGAGGAACTTCTGGCGTTCGCCTGCAAGCAGCAGATTGCGCGCGCCGGATTTGACGAACATGCCCAGGCCGCGCCGTTTCTCGACCAGACCCTCATCCACCAGTTGTTGATAGCTCTTCAGAACCGTAAGCGGATTGACCCGCGATTCGGTCGCCACATTGCGCACGGACGGCAGCGAATCTCCCTCTTTGAGCACGCCATCGAGTATCATCGCGACCACACGGTCTTGCAGCTGGCGGTAAATTGGCTGACTGTCATTCCACTCACGATCCATCCTGTGTTCCAGATTGGCCTTAACGGGAGCAATGCGGCGTTTACTTGAATTGATCGCTGCAACTGCTCTTGTGTTATAGTTAACTACAACACCGGATCAGAAGCAAGCCTTATTTTGGAATCGCAATCTAGCATTTGTTACCTGATGGAAAGCAGCGGAAGCGGGGGGAGCAGCAAAGTGGGAGCGTGTCTGCCCAGCAGGCGAGTTCACTCGTCGCGCAGCAGTGTTAAAGGATCCAGCGACAGCGCGCGTTGTGCTGGAGCCCACGTGGCGAGCAAGCCCAGTAAGCCCATTGCTAGAACAACGCCAGCCAATACCAGCGGATCGCGGGGGGTGGCCTGATACACGATGGAAGCTAGCACCCGGCTCGCCAGAATTCCCAAGAGCAGTCCTGCCGCAGAACCAAAGGCCAGCAATTTGATTGCCCGTCCCAAGGCCGCCTGTAACACTTCCCCCCGCTGCGCGCCCAGGGCCATGCGAATTCCCAATTCCTTGAGGCGCTTACTGACTGAGTAGGTAGCCACTCCAAAGATGCCGGTGATGGACAGCATCGCCGCCATCACACCCAGCACACCGAGCGACACCGTTTGTAATGCAACCTTTCCTAAGCTGTCGAGGAGAGAAAAGATGGCGAGCAACAAGTCTTAACCAAATGGTTGATAGCACGTTGGGACGTGCGTCATCAGGGCTTCGTTGGTCTTAGGGAGCCGGCCATGAGCATGCGACCGGCTGGGAGCGTTTTCTCAGCTTGGCTCACCGGTTACCTGCCCTCAACTACAACATTGACAAGTTCAGGATTCCGCGTTCGGCGTTTAAGGAGCTGCAAGTTCTATATTCTGTGCCACCAACGTGCGGGCCGTAGCACGATCGAGATCCGCAGACGCTTTTCCTACATCCGCTTTTGCCCTAATCTCTCGCGACCGCGCGACAATCAGGTCCGTCTGGCGCTGCAGAACCAAAAATACAGACGAAGTACCGGCCCGGAATTGGCGCTGTTCGCTGGCGTATTGATCTTCAGCAAACTTGCGAGCCGATAGGGAAGAATCAAGCCTGGCTCGCGCGGTGGCGACTGACTGCAGCGCATTTCGCACATCGGCTTCGACCATCATTTCAAGCGACTGCTGCTGGGCCGTCAAGCGCCTGCCTTCAGCCTTTCCGATTGCGACCTGGGCTACTGCAGTGCGATTCCGAATCGGCAACGACATCTGGATGCCAAGCTGTACGATCGGGAAAGCTCCGTTATAT
>CAXUCT010000195.1:2140-4669 GCA_964249415.1 uncultured Bryobacteraceae bacterium
TTATATAAGTTATTCAGAGACTGACTGTACCCGCCGGGAAAGATAGCCGGCAGCACACCCGAACCTAAGCCGAATTCCTGGAGTATTGGGTTGGGCGCAACAGGTATGGGGTGGCCGGACAAACCTTGCACCCCAAGATTGGCTATCGCATTGAGCTGAGGGCGAGCCTGCTCCTGGTTCAGGCGAGTATCCAGCCGGTTGAGATCGATGTTCACTTTGCTTTGGGCGAGTTCAGGTCGGCTTGCGAGCGCCTGTTTAAGAGCATTTTCGAGCTGGGGCAACGCCGTGTCCAGTTGAATGGAGGTGGTGGGAATCAGGGCGAAGCTCCCCATGGGGTCGTCCCGCGAAGGCAGCAATAGCGTTTTCAGAGCGTTCTCCGCGCGAGTCAACCCTTCCTGGGCTGTGAAGATGTTCTCTTGAAAAGTAGAGACCTGGGTCTGGGTCTGAATGACATCGACAGGAGCGAGAATGCCTTGCCTGACTTGCCGGCGATTACTGAGGTCCTGCTGTTCGGCAAGCCGCACCGCTTCAATCTGCACCGCTAAATTTTGGTATGCATAGTCGAGTTCCCAATAAGCTTGAATGGCCTGGGTCACCACCTCTATGACGTGCTGCCTGAGTTGCTGGTTCGTGAGCAGAAGGTTCTTGCGGCTGACTTGAAGACGATAACGATTCTCATCGAAGCGCAAGCCGCCCCAAAGAGGCTGGGTGAAGTTCAGATTGGCGGACGTGATGAACTCTGGATTCAAAACCAGAAATGTGCTGTCGGAAGACTGCCGCGCAGAAGAAAAATCGAGCTTGTACGTCCCGCCAAGCCAAGGAACGCTTCCGCTGACCTGAGGATCGGCATAGAGTTCCTTTTGGGTAAGTTTCCCATTGGCGGCTCCTCCAAGCAGCGATGCAACAGGAGTAACGTTCCTGAGCCGGTAGGCATTGAGCCCTAGAACCGGATCGTAGTAGCCCTTGGCGCTACTCACATTGAAGCCGGCCTCTTGCACGGCAATGCGATAAACGACCAAATCACGATCATTGTCCAGAACCTCGCGGATCACCTCCGCCAAGGTGAGACGCGCCTCGCCGGCAATGCCCAAGCGCGCAGGAACATCCATGGGTTTCAACGCAGGAAGCTCTGGGGTGGCCGGTTCGTTCCCTGCGATAGGTTCCGGCGGACTTTGCGCCAGTAGGGAATGAAGGCAGAAGAAGAGCAACAACGTAAGACGCGAGCTCACGCCAAGTCTCCTGATTTGAGACTCGCTGATGTCACAGGCTGAACTTCGGCTATCTTTCTTTTGGGGAGTAACTCCCGAACCTTGCCGCTCAGTTTGCCGGCGCGTTTTAGCGCGGGCCACTGCGAAAGATCTTCAAAAAACGAATAGAAGACTGGAACCGCGAGCAGCGTAAGCACAAGGCAGAGGGACTGCCCGCCAACCACCAGGACTCCGATAGAGCGATTCGTCGCTGCACCAGTTCCGCTGCTGACCACGAGCGGAAGCATACCCGCGACCAGGGCGATCGTGGTCATCAGGATGGGCCGCAAGCGGTCACGATTGGCTTGGATGATGGCGTCGTAACGGGGCATACCTGATGCCCTTAAACCATTGGTGTGGTCGATCTGCAGGATGGCATTCTTCTTCACGATTCCAAAAAGTAGCAGCAAACCAAGTCCTGAAAAAATGTTGACCGTCTGATGAGCGACCAGCAGGGCCAAGATGCCGAAGGGAATGGCCAACGGGAGCGTAAGAAGAATGGTGACGGGATGCACAAAGGATTCAAACTGGGCAGCGAGCACGATGTACATAAAAATGAACGTTAGTGAAAACGCCAGCAGGAAGTAATAGCCTGTTCGGCCGAGTTCTTTGGAAGCGCCGGATAAACCGGTTCGGTAATCGGGATCCATGCCGATTTCGGCGGCAGCACGATTCAAAGCCGATAGGATGGCAGCTTGTGATCCACCCGGCAGAACGTTACACGTGAGCGTGACCTGCCGTTGGCGCGCGATACGGTTGACGGAGGAAGGACCCGTGCCCGCACGCATATGAACTACCTCATCGAGACCGACGGAGCTGCGCTTGTTCGCTGAAGGTACCGTCATTTTACTTAGGCCCTCCACGCCGCCGCGGAACTGCTCCTGCGCGCGAACCCGCACGTCGTATTGATCGTCACCGGCGTTGAAGGTGGAAGCCACTTGTCCCGCAACCAGAGTGTTTAGAGCCTGTTCGATATCCATAACGGATACGCCGAGATCGGCTGCACGAGCACGATCGATGTCCAGGGTGACTTCAGGCTTCCCGGTGCGCAGGGTTGAATCGGCGTCGACCACACCAGGTATCTGCTTCATCTTGGCGAGCAGCGCGTCGGAATACTTGGCAAGTTTCTCGAGATCAGGCCCCTGGATGAAATATTGAACCTCCGCGTTACTTTGATTGCCGCCAATGGTGCTGACCAGTTCTACGCCTGTGTGGATGTCTTTCGGAAAACTACGCAGGAGCGCGCGTGTCCGCTGCATGAGGTCTTGCTGAGATATGCTTC
>CAXUCT010000195.1:4679-7787 GCA_964249415.1 uncultured Bryobacteraceae bacterium
GTGGCCGCGAGCGAGGTACCTTCGGGAGTGCGAATCAAGACGTTGTACTGCGATTGATCGTCGGCGGGAAGGAAGTTCTTCCCCACCAGCATGAAGAGCGGCACAATGCTGAGCACCGTCAGCACGCTGAATCCGATAACCGCCTTACGGTGGTTCATGGACCAAATGAGCAGGCGGGTGTAATAACGGTCAAGCCATTTGAAGATCCCGGAATCTTTGGACAAGTGCTCCCCATTCGCCCGCTTCGGCGCTTTAATAAATCGCGAGCACAACATGGGGGTCAACGTGAAGGAAACCAGCAGGGAGACGGCAATCGAAAAGCCAGAGGTGAAGCCGAATGAGCTCATGAAGCGGCCGACGATCCCGCCCATGAATCCCACCGGCAGAAAGACGGCAAGCAAGGAGAGCGTGGTCGCCATAACGGCAAGTCCGATTTCACGCGTACCTTCTATAGCTGCCTGAAAAGGTGACATGCCCTTTTCTTCTATAAAGCGGTAGATGTTCTCAAGCACGATAATCGCGTCGTCGATGACGATGCCCACCATCAAAGTGAGCGCGAGCATAGTGATCTGGTTGAGAGTAAATCCCATCGCGGCCATCAAGGCGAAGGTGGAGATGATGGAGGTCGGTATGGCGACGGCCGCAATCAAAGTCGTCCGCCAATTCGCGAGAAAGATAAAAATGATAATGGATGCAAAGATACTGCCTTCGATCAGGTGATGCTTAATGGAGTCGACGGCAGCTTCGATAAAGACTGATTGGTCGCCGATAACTTGTGTCTTGACATCCCTGGGCAGAGCAGCCTGGATTTCCTTCAGACGCTGCTTCACTCCGTTCGCCGTGGCAACGGTGTTCTCTCCGGATTGCTTCGATACCACAAGCGTGACAGCCGGAACGCCATTCAGACGGGCTGACGTCCGAGGCTCCTCATAGCTATCCTCGGCATATCCGATGTCACTGACCTTGACAACGTAACCATCGCGGCTGGCCACGGCAATGCGGTTAAACTGATCGATATCGATAACCTTTCCAGTGGTACGAATTGTGAACTCACGAGCGCCGGCATTCAGGTTTCCGCCAGGCAGCTCGAGGTTTTGCTGCTTCATCGCGTTGAACACGTCGTTCACGGTCAAGTTGTAGGCGCGCAGACGGTCTGGATTGACTAAAACATGGATTTCGCGCCGGGCTCCGCCAACGATGCTGATCTGTCCCACTCCTCGCGCGTTCTCAAGCTTCTGCTTGATCTGTTTATCTGCGATGAGCGTGATGTCGCGCAAAGAGCGAGGCGCGGATACTGCTACTTGGAGAATGGGGGTCGCGTCGGGATCGAATTTTTGCACCACCGGGGTCTTGGCGGTCTCCGGCAAATCGTTCGCGATCAGGTTGACTTTGTTTTGCACTTCCTGCGCCGCCACGTCCCCGTTCTTCGCCAGTTCGAAGGTGATGACTACTAAGGATTGACCTTCTGAGGATGTGGAGCGAACTTCGTCCACCTGGCTGATGGTGTTCACCGCGTCCTCGATCTTCTTCGTGACTTCCGTCTCAATCTCTTCCGGAGAAGCACCACGATCTTCTACCCGCACACTGACGGTGGGAATATCTACTTTTGGGAACAGGTCCACACCCAAGCTGAAATATGAGAACACTCCCACCACAACTAGCGAGAGGACCAACATGGTGGCGAAAACGGGCCGCCGGACGCAGAGCTGAGCTAATGCATGCATGAGAAGTTCCTAGAGAGTCGCCGTAGCGGTCGGTACCTCGACAGGTGCGCCGTCGAAGAGCTGAGACTGGTTGGTTGTGACCACGAGCTCGTTTCCGAAGAGACCGGATTGAATCCGCACCGAGTCACCGCGGCTCTCGCCAACTAATACGACGCGCATGCGCGCCTGCCCCTCGTGTACGACATAAACGAGATTTGAATCCGTTGTCTTATCGCGCAGCACCGCTTTACGGGGCACGAAGACGGCATCTTCGCCGCCCGGGAGAATGACTCGGGCCGTTGCGAACATGCCCGGGCGGAGCGCACTGTCGGGATTACCGAAGCGGGCCTCCAGCACAAACACGCGTGAGTTTGGATCAATGGCGGGATTGATTGCCGAGACTTTGCCTTGAAATTGGCGATCGGGATAGGCCGAAACGGCGGCGACTACTACCATCCCAACTTGAGCTTTGGCAGCTCGCTGCTCAGGCGTCTGCAATTGCAGCTTCAACGTTTTCACTCGGACCAAGGTCGCGATCTTGTTCGTCAGCGCCACGTATTCGCCCGCGGCAACAGGCCGATCGCTGACGTAGCCTGCAAACGGCGCCCTGATATAGGTGTCGGCTACCGCCTTCTCGGCCTGTGCTACCTGCGCGCGCACCGCATCAAGCGATGCCTCGGACGACGAAATCACCTGGTTGCTTTGACGCGCTCCGTTGACTGCCCCTTCCAATTGCTGGCGGGCTCCATTGGCTTGCGCTTCTGCCGTTTCCTGTTGCGTACGTGCTTTTTCGAAGGCACTGCGCGAAACATCTCCGGATGCAACCAGATTTGAGTAGCGTTGCGCGTCGGCGGCCGCCAGCTTCGCTTGTGCCTCCGCGGACTCATAGTTGGCGCGAGCGGCAGCTACTTCGGGCACTTTCGTTTCGTCGAACTTGCCCGAAGCCAATCCGATGCGCAGTTGTGCCTGTCGAACACCCGCCGTGGCTTCGGCTAGCTGTGCGCGGACCTGCTGCAGTTTCAACTCCGCATCGCGGTGGTCCAGCTCGCAAATCACCTAGCTTTCCCTCACGAAAGCGCCCACGTTAACTGGCGTTCGGATCACCCGCCCGGCGACAGGTGGCGCAATATCGGAAGCCTCATCCGCCACAAAGGTTCCGGTCTCGTCGAAGGAAGCCGCAACATGCTGTACAACCGCTCTTGCGGTGGTGACCGCGACGGCTTTAGGAGCCGAAACTTGGGCAGAGGCGCCCGGCTTCTTCCCCGCGCAGGCAGATTCCAAAACAACCACCGCGCAGAGCAGCAGAATCACGCGGAACTTCATCGCTTCCCCGCTCTGGCCGAACTAGCCGTCCGCTTTTCGATACAGAAGCCGTACATTGCGATACGCGTGAAACTTTCAATGG
>CAXUCT010000195.1:7797-8237 GCA_964249415.1 uncultured Bryobacteraceae bacterium
CCCATGAACATATTTCCCAAGCGCATAATGCTGTGCCATTCCCACAATGGCCATGAGTGCTGCGTCCGGGCTGACGGCCGAAAAGCCGCCTTGTTCCTGGCGTCGCGAAAAGTAGTGCCGGAACGAGTCGAGAATGCAGGCGGTGACTTTGCGCATGTACATCAGTGCAATTTCATTGCCCTCTAGCGCGGCATAGAGCATCACGCGTTCAAACCGAGGGTCCAATCTATGCGTAGCGATGACCGCCGTAATCAATTGCCGAATCACGGCCTGATCGTCATTCCGATCCATTGCGGTTTCAAGTCCGGCAATCCAATCCGCAGCTTCTGGAGAATTGATTTTTTGGTCGATGATGGCGGTGTAAAGGTCTTCTTTGGTTTCGAAGTGACGGAAGATGATGGCCTCTGTCACTCCGGCTGCCGCGGCAATCTCCTTGGTCG
>CAXUCT010000196.1:0-2703 GCA_964249415.1 uncultured Bryobacteraceae bacterium
CCGCTCCACTTACGCGTGAACAGTTCGGCAATCGTCAACGCGATTGCAAGAGCCCGCATAACGGGCCAAAGCTGCCACGATGTATAGATAGCCCGTCCTCCTGAATCGAAGACCGTAGGAGGAGGCGGATTAAAGCGGCCGCCTGTCGAGGCGGAAATCTGCCTCAGCAGCGGTTCGTTTACGCCGTAATCGTGCAGCTCTTCTTGTTGGCGATATAAGCCCGTCTCCGGAAACGCAGCGAATTCGTTGACAGGCCGGATACGGAACAGGCCTTTCAGCTCAGGCAGGTGCAGGCGTCCCCGATAGAGTCGTGGCGCGAATTTTTGCACATCTATCGGCTTTTCGAAATGATTTGGTCCCAAAACATAGATGGGCGGAATAGATACGGGGTCAGGCACGTCGGCGCCGACGTGATAAGTCACCAGGATGTCGTTGTTAGCCGAATCAAAGTGCGCGCGGGCCTCGCTCCGGTCCGTGTTCGGAAGCAGATCGCGCGTGGCATTGATCCAGAATTTGTCAAAGCCAGGCCACGTCACCCAAGCTTCCGCCCAACGGCTCTTGGCGTCCGATGTGAAGACGGATGAGCGCACCAGCCCATACTGCCAGCGCACGTAAAGAGGATCTTTGCGTTGGGGATCGATCCGCAGAATCGTATCGGCTTCCGGCTTCGCCGTAAAGCGCGTGTACCCCTCCAGCGCGGGTGCGGTCTCAATGCCCACGCTTTCCAGAATCTCAGCTTTACGCTCCACCATTGGGGTCAGCGGCTTCTCTACCGTTGTTGAACCGCTATAATCTTGCACGTCTTTAAGAAGGATCTGCTCTAGGCCCTGCGGCTCATTCATAAAATAACTTCGGCCGCCGGACATAGCGGCAACCTTCTCCAAATAAGCGCGATTCACGTCTTGTCCCAACCCCACCGCCGAGATAGTGACCTGGTGTTGCGCAGCTTCTTTGGCCAGATCGAGGCTGTCGCCTTCTTCTGAAATACCGTCGGTCAGCAGCACGACGTGCTTATATGTCGCTTTGGAGGGCAGTACACGCCGGTACGCTTCGGCTAACGCAGGAGCAATCTGCGTTCCGCCGTCTGCCGTAATGCCCGAGACCAGCCGCTTAATTAACGCCTTATCTTCAGCGCGGCGCATGGGAACCGCCCATTGGAAGGAGTTGTCGAAGATCAGCACTCCAATTGAATCGATCGGGCGAAGGTGATCCACAACGCCGATCGCTGAAAGACGTGCAAGCTCAATCTTTCTTCCTTCCATTGACGATGATTTGTCAATGATCAGCGCGACGCAGGTGCCTTCGGGCGTGTACGGCGGAGCGAGTTTCGCGGGCAACACGCGATCCAGCGCATCCATCTGCTTGTCCGCTTTGTACACCTGGCGCTCACCCCCAATCAGAAGTAAGCCGCCGCCCTGTTTGACGTACTCTTCCAGCCGGTTCTTCTGAGCAGCGGTGAACACGTTAAGATCCAGATTGTTCAGAATGACGAGTTGAAGATCGCTCAGATCTTTGTCGATAAGCGAAGCATCGCGCGTCAGGTCGTAATCGGCTTCGTTGAAGGCAGCAAGCAGATTGTTTTCGCTGCCAGCCGGATCTCCGGAGAGATAGAGAAGTTTCGCGCGCCGCAGCTGAATGGCTTGTTCAAACGGAACCTCCCCTAGTGAGCCGGCGGAAATCCGGCCCGTGATAGACGTTGCCCCGCTTGAGTTGATTCGGGCGTGCACTCGGACGCTATTTGTGCCGGCGCTGAGTTCAACCGAGTTGGTTCCGATATCCTTGCCCTCGCCTGCGATGTGTATCAAGGCTCGGATCTCGCGACGTGAATCAATCGTCAGATCAATAGGTATCTGCTCGCCAGCATAAGCTTCGCGCGGCATCGAAACGGATTTTAGCCGAAGAGCGGTTTCTGCGCGCCCGGCGAGTGGAATTGTATCCACCGGCACATGCAGCCGCTCTAATTCCGCTAGCGCGCGCGCGGTGCTCCCTTCGTTCTCATTGCCATCGCTGATCAGCACCAGGCGTGGAATGTGTCCGCCCGGAATCGCCGCCATGCTGCTGGTCAAAGCAGCTTCCAGATTGGTTGCGTTCCCCGCTTCATTTGCCGTCTGCAGCAGGCGCATCCGCCCAGCCGCGATCTCTTTCGGCAGCAAGCTTCGCGGTGCCCTGGCGAACGGAACAATCTTCATCCAGTTGCTATGCCTGTGTCGCTCCATCTCGGTGAGAATGGACGAAGCGCGCTCCAGATCATCGCCGCTGATGCTAAGAGACGTGTCCACCAGCACCACCGCCCCGGTCTTCGCTTCAGGCATCTTCACCGTGGGCTCGGCCAGGGCGCATAATATCGCGGCAAAGCTCAAAGCTTTGAGCAGTAATCCTTGGTGCCGCCCAGTCCGCCGCCACAACCAGCCAACCCAGGCTACCGGAACCAGCAGTAACAGCAGTGCCGCGGGATGAACGAAGGTCATTTGGAGACCAGCTCTCTTTCCCGCTTTTCCGCTGGAGAGCCCGTAGGTGCGGCGCCCGGCTTCCGCAATATTGCCGCGCCTCTAGAACCAAACAGCAGCCACTCGGTTAGCAGCCCCAACCCTCCCAATACGGCAAGCCACTGCCAGATATCGACGGCACTCGGAACGAGCCGGTGCGCTGCTGGAAGACCAACGGCGGCATTATCGGGCGGTTTCCACTCCACCTCCGCCAAAT
>CAXUCT010000196.1:2713-6796 GCA_964249415.1 uncultured Bryobacteraceae bacterium
ATCGGGAAGAGTCAAGGAGAGAACGCGATCCCGATTGTCAGAAAGAACCCGCACCAAGCTGGGCTGGCTGACAAAAAGCTGCAGGGTCTGATTGCGGATGGTGAACGGAATTTCGAAGCCTCTTTCGTCAACAACGTGAACATGCGCGGCACGCTCATCCGGATCGAGCTTAAGCGTTGCCGCGCCCACCTGGCCGGCCGCAATCTCCGGGTTGCGGAAAGCGTCGGGCTGAAGCCAACGCAGCAGGTTCGCAAACAGTAGTGGTGTGGTCACTTCAAATCGCATCGGCCCGCTCAGCGGGTCGTACCCAACTACAGCTTGGGCAGGGCGCCCGCCCGCGCCCCGGCGTACCGCAACCACGGGGCCCTCGGCTATGTAGCCCACGGACTGATCGCCTTCAAACGTCTCCAGAACCTTCGCGCGTGGAATCACGGCTTCTTTGGCGTGTAGGCCCGCGCCGAGTGCCGCATCGGAATTCCAGGCCTGGATGAGTGCATCGGCGACCACGGCTTTCACCGGCAGCGGTGAACCGGCCGCAGGTGGATCAATCCAGAGGCTCGGCAAACCGGGTTGAACTGTGGGCGCAAACTGGTCCAGCAGCATGATGTCAGCCACGGGCTTGACGATGTATGCAGCTGGCGGGAGAACTTTCACCATCATCCGATGATTTGCTTCAAGCAGGGGTCTAAGCACCTCCGGACGATTCGTGAATACCACGGTCGTGAGCAGTCCGCTCGGCGGCAGTTCGAGGGAGGCCTGGTCGTCCGAACGGAGATCGTCGTGCGGTTCCATTGCCACGCGAAAACGCCCGGACACGTTGGTGACAAAGTCGTACTGCGCAACGGCTTCCTGGCCCGCAGCCACAGCAAGCGCCCGAGTTGTGAAAACGGTTCCTGCAAACTGCGCCTTGAGGTGAACCGTGCGACGCGCGGAATGGTAGTTCTTGACAGTAACTGTGGCTTGCCAGGAGTTTGCCTCGTCCTCACCGCGCTTCACCGCAATGCGCCCGATGCCACAGTTATCGCGGCTGGCGTCCACCGTGATCACGCGCAGCTTGTCCAATGGAGCAGTGGTGCTCTCGTCTGCAATGAATTTGGGCCCGATGTAAACTACCTCGCCTTCCTCGCCGCCGGACCAGGTTCGCGCCTGGCCCGCGAACCGCAGCGCCTGATTAATATTGAGCGCCGAGAACGTCGCAGCGGATTCGCTGATCGCTCGAAGCAACAATTGGTGATCGGAAGTAAACGGGGTAGCAGGCGTGGCCAGCGCATCGGCACGCACTAACATGACGCGATCGGTGCCAGGCAGGGCTGCCATCACCTGTTGCGCGACGCTCTTCTCGCGTTCAAGAACGGTCGCTTCTCCGCTCCACGCTGAGGTATCCAGCAGAATGACGTGATCGTGCCCTCGTCCCTGGCGCGTTCCCCATTCGAGTTGTGCAATCGCGAGCAGCAGCAGCAGCAGGCTAGCTAACTGCAGCAGGAGAGACCAAGGCTCGCTCACGTGTTTACGGCTGTGCCGTTGCCAGCTGGCAAGAGCAGGTGTCCAGAACCGCAGCGTGGACACAACTTTTTTTCGCCGGCTGCGATCCAGCAGATACAGCGTAGTAATCAGCCCGCCGACTGCGCCCAGCAGCGCAATGAACTCACCGGCTGTCAAATTCAGGAAGAACATCAAACTTCAATAAAGCCCTTGCGCCCTGGTCAGCGGACCAAAAATGGCATCTTCCAGCGGCATGTGCGTCGAAATACTCGCGTACCGCCCACCATTGCGCAGAGCCACTCGCTTGATCTCTTCCGCATGCCTGTCAAATGCCGCGGTATAGATTTCCAGGGCTTCCTCGTCCAACTCCATCCTTATGCGCACCTCTGTTTCCGCATCCACCAGTTCCACTTCGCCTTTGCCGGCAGGCTGGCGGTCCTCTTCGCCCCAGAGCTGAATCAGCAGCAATTCATGCCCGAAATCGGCCATGTACTGCAAGGGACGGAGGCAATCAGCGTCGTCGAGAAAATCGGAAATGATGATCGTCAGCCCGCGCTGGGGGTAGGTGGCCAGGTACTGGCGCGAGAGCTCGAAGTAGTTCGTTGCGCCGCCCGCCTTCAGCCCGCGCAGAAAGTTCTCAGCCGGTTGGAAGCGATGTCTCCCGCCGCCGGAGGTGCAGCGCTCCAGCAGGCGGGACGAAAAGGGCTGAAGCAGAATGCTATCCAGCCGCACCAGCCCCACGTAAATAAGTGCCGCCGCCAGCTTGCGGGCGTAGTCAAATTTTGTCAGGTCGTCGCGCGCAGAGCCCGCCGTCATGGAAGCGCTGGTATCCAGAAGTAGGCGCACGGGCACGCGCGGCTCTATCTGAAACATCTTCAAAAACAGTTTTTCAAAGCGCATGTAGGCGCGCCAATTGACCGCGCGCAGATCATCGCCCTGATGGAAGCTGCGATGGTCCAGGAACTCCTGGCCAGGGCCCGCGAAACGCGACATGTTATGTCCGCCCACCAGTCCCTGGAATGACTTCTGCCAGTGCAACGTTAAGCGCTCCAGCCTTTCCAAAAATTGGCGATCAACAAGCGGTTCGGGCATAGCGCAACAAGCTGGCTATCCGCAGGTCAGGTGCGGCTAGATACAATCTGAAAGATCTTTTGAAGAATAGTTTCCGTGCTCTCGCCATCCGCGTGGGCATCAAAGTTGAGAATAATTCGATGGCGCAAAACCGCCGAGGCCACGGAAGCCACATCGTCGATGCTGAGATGAAGACGCCCACGCATCAAGGCGAGCACGCGTCCGCACTCGATTAAGGCCTGGGCTCCCCGCGGCGAACTGCCGAAGCGGATGTAGCGATTCGTGATTTCGGCCGCGTCTTGCGTCCCGGGCTGCGTGGCCATCACCAGTTGAATGGCATAGTTCTGAACGTGCGGCGCCACCACCACCTGCCTGCTGATAAACTTCAACTCGGCAATCTGGTCGCGGTCCATCACCTTTCTTACCTCCACTTCGTCTTGCTTCGTGGTGAGCTCCACAATGCGGCTCAGGTCCTCGCGCGAAGGATAAGTAACCAGAATCTTCATCAGGAAACGGTCTAACTGCGCTTCCGGCAGCGGATACGTCCCTTCCATCTCAATCGGATTCTGCGTCGCCATCACCAGAAACGGCAGCTCCAGCGAATACGTAGACGTTCCGCTGGTGACCGTACGCTCCTGCATGGCCTCGAGCAGAGCGGATTGCGTCTTCGGCGTAGCGCGATTAATTTCGTCGGCGAGTACCAGATTCGAGAAAATGGGGCCGTGTTGAAACCGCAGAGTCTTGTGCCCGCGGTCGTCCCCCTCCATCACCATGCTGCCCACAATATCGCCGGGCATCAGATCGGGCGTGAATTGAATCCGCGAGTAGCGCAGATCCAGCACCCGCGCCAGCGTGCGCAATAGCGTCGTTTTTCCTAAACCGGGAACACCTTCCAGCAGAACGTGCCCGCCCGAAACCAGGCAGATCAGCACGCCGTCGATAACATCCGTTTGGCCCACGATAATCTTCGCAATTTCATCGCGCACGCGACTGAGATCGGCCGTTGCACGGCGGATCATCGCGGCGTCGGCGGTGAGGGTTTCTGCCATTTGATTGGTTGCCGGAACAGTGTACAGGGGACTTGCCGCTTCTCTACGAAGAGTGGGACGTGAAAACCATGTTCGTGGGTTGCACGCCCTGGCGCTCACATGCGGCTAAGTAAAGTCTGCCATAGCTGTCCAGGATGTAGTCAGCGGGCGAGAAGCCCAGCCGCTGTGCCGTGGCATCGATCCACTCCGAGGGCCCCTCAATCTCTATGAAATTTCCAATCGGCGTTTCATCAACCGTAACCACTCCCAGCCTATCCTTCTCTGAAAATTCAGTCCGGAATTTTTCATAGCGAAAAGTAGGGGCAAAACCGAGTTGCCCCAGAATCTTGTGCATGTTTTCGCCCGACATCAGGGTGGTCTCCAGTTCCGGACGGCTCTTGTGTGGACCCGGCTCACCCTTGCCCTTCCACGTGATGACGTGTTTGTCGCCCGCCTGCCGCAGCCGCAACAACATTCCGCCCTCGCGCAGTTCATTGCTCGC
>CAXUCT010000196.1:6806-8159 GCA_964249415.1 uncultured Bryobacteraceae bacterium
GTCGTAAAGCGTGTTCGCTTCAAACAACCGGGGCGCCGATTCCGAAAAACCGCTTTCCTTCAAACGTTCGAACAAGCCGTGCGGGTTTGTTAGCCTGATCTTCACTTCAATTTCGAGGGGGCCAGTCATCTTCTCGCGATCGGTGCCGGCGCCTGCAGCCCGTTGTCTGCCGCGCCTCTTCACCATGGTCTCATCCGTATAATAGAGACGCACAACGTTAGACGCGCGCCCGTAGCTCAGTTGGATAGAGCGAATGACTTCGAATCATTAGGTCGGGAGTTCGAGCCTCTCCGGGCGCGCCAAAATCCTGCTCTACTCGATCGTCTGTGGAGCCCTAAGCTTTTCGGCATTACGACTTTCCAAAGGCGCATTTCTACTCAAATGAGGAGCGTCTAACGCGGGCGCAATTAGCACAGCTTGTAAGCGAACACAAGCTGGATAGCTCGCGTCCGCTTCCCGCTGGCTTCCAGAACCGAAACGAATACGCCTAATCTCCGCCGCATTTCAGATTCTTTCTCTCGCCGCGATCCGCAAAATCGCAGCCGTGCTCTGATCCACGTCCTGCTCTTTGGTCGCCCAGCACGACACGCTGATTCGCATGGCAGCTTGGCCATGCCATTCGGTTGCACCGCACCAACAAGTCCCTTCCTTCTGCACTTCCAAGATGATGCGCTTGGTGGTCTCAACATCTCCGAAAGACACCAAAACTTGGTTGAGAACGACCTCGTTTAGGATCTGACAATTCGCTGCTCTGAGTGTATGGGCGAAACGTAAAGCCAATCGGCAATTCCGTTCAATCATATTGGCCAACCCGAGCCGTCCAAGCGAGCGCAATGCGGCCCAAATCTCGACCGCACGAGCTCGCCGGGACGCTTCGGGGGTGTACTGAGACGGCTCGCGGCTGCCACTCGTCTGGAGGTATGCTGCATTCATCGCCATCGCTGAGCGCAGATACTCCGGCTCACGAACGAAAGCCAGACCCGAATCGTATGGCACGTTCAGCCATTTATGGCAGTCGGTCGCCCAAGAGTCGGCATCATTGAAACCAGCCATAAGGTCCGCTCGTTGCGGGGCTGCCGCCGCCCACAAGCCGAAGGCGCCATCCACATGTACCCACGCTTTGCTCCGGTAGGCCCGCAGGCAGATCTCCGCCGCTGGATCAAATGCGCCGGTGTTCACGTTACCGGCTTGAATGCACACGATGGTGCGCTCGTCCAATGGCGGGAGAAGATCGGCACGCATGCGACCCTGCTCGTCAGCCGGCACCCGGATTACACGCGACCGGCCCAGCCCCAAAAGCGAGAGCGCCTTCAATAGCGACACGTGAACTTCATCGCCCACAATGACCGATAG
>CAXUCT010000197.1:0-8150 GCA_964249415.1 uncultured Bryobacteraceae bacterium
TCGTTCGGTAAATTCGCCTTCTATTCGTCCAATTTGGGTTCGTTTCGCAGGGAGCGGTGATCCGCAGCTCGCCTGCTACCCTGAAACTTCGCACAGCTACATAGGCCCCGGCTCACCCGCCCCTTGAGCGCCACCGATCTAACCCCAAGGACAACCAAATGGAAATTGTAAAGGCAGTTGGAAGAGAGATTCTGGATTCGCGCGGCAATCCTACCGTGGAAGCCGACCTATACCTCGCCGATGGCACGATCGGGCGCGCCGCTGTACCATCTGGCGCCTCAACCGGCGAGCATGAGGCCCTGGAACTTCGCGACAACGAAAGAGGCCGCTACCTCGGTAAAGGCACGCAGAAAGCGGCTGAAAACATCGGCAAGCAGATCTCCCCAGCCCTCGCCGGAATGGACGCCGGCGATCAAACGCTGCTCGACCACACCATGCTTTCCCTCGATGGAACGGCAAACAAAGGGAAGCTAGGCGCGAACGCCATCCTGGCCGTCTCCCTCGCCGCCGCGCGCGCTTCCGCTGAGTCAGAAATGACGCCGCTTTACCGCTACTTGGGCGGGGTAAACGCCCGCGTGCTCCCCGTCCCCATGATGAACGTCATCAATGGCGGCGCGCACGCCGATAGTTCGGTCGACCTGCAGGAATTCATGATTGTTCCCGTAGGCGCCAGCCGGTTTTCCGAAGCGCTGCGCATGGGCGCGGAAACCTTTCACACCCTAAAGGCTGTTCTTAAGAAGCGCGGCTACTCGACCGCGGTAGGCGACGAAGGCGGTTTCGCGCCCAGCCTCAAATCCAACGAAGAAGCATTGGAAGTCTTGATGGAGGCCATCGATAAAGCCGGGTACCAACCAGGTGAGCAGATCGCGATCGCACTCGACCCCGCTGCCAGCGAGTTCTACGACAAGGAAAAGGGGAAGTACGTCTTCAAAAAGTCCGACAAGAGCGAGAAAACGCCCGACCAAATGGTGGACTTCTGGATTAAATGGGCCAAACAGTACCCCATCATCTCGATTGAAGACGGCATGGCCGAAGACGATTGGGAAGGCTGGAAGCAGCTCACCGAAGAACTCGGCACGCAGCTTCAGCTGGTCGGTGACGACCTCTTCGCCACGAACACGGAACGCCTGCAGGAAGGAATCGACAAAGGCGTGGCGAACTCGATTTTAATCAAAGTAAATCAGATTGGCACTTTGACCGAGACGCTTGACGCTATGCGACTGGCGGCTAGTGCAAACTATACGGCAGTCGTCTCGCATCGCTCGGGAGAAACGGAAGACGCCTTCATTGCAGATTTGGCTGTTGGTACGAACGCGGGCCAAATCAAGACCGGATCGGCGAGCCGCACCGATCGCATCGCGAAATACAATCAACTCCTGCGCATAGAAGAGGAACTGGGCGATGCTGCTGTTTACCTGGGCAGGAAAGCATTCCGCCAGTAGGACAGCTGATGCCCAATAAACCGCTTGTCCTCACTATCCTAGACGGCTGGGGCTTCTCCCCAACGTCGGAAGGCAACGCTATCGCTCTCGCGCGAAAGCCGAATTACGATCACCTGCTCGAACGTTACCCCAGTACTTTGATTCATACCTCCGGCCCTTATGTAGGTCTTCCGGAGGGCCAAATGGGCAATAGCGAAGTTGGCCATATGAACATGGGCGCCGGCCGCGTAATCTACATGGACGTCACGCGCATCGACCAGCTCATCCGGTCCGGCGAGTTCTACGAAAATCCTGTTCTCCTGAATGCCATGAAGAAGGCCGAGGGCCATCGGCTTCATCTACTGGGACTGTGCAGCGACGGCGGCGTACACGCGCAGCTCACGCATCTGTTCGCGCTTCTGGAGATGGCCAAGAAGCGCGGGCTTCGGGATGTTTTCATCCACTGCTTCACCGACGGCCGCGACACGCCACCTGAAAGCGGCGCGCGATACATTCAGCGGGTCGAATTAAAGCTGCGCGAACTCGGCATAGGCCGGATTGCATCGGTTTCGGGCCGCTACTTCGCGATGGATCGCGACAAGCGTTGGGAGCGCGTCGAGCAAGCCTTCGGCGCCATGGTGCTCGGCAACGCCATTCGATCCCAATCTGCGGGGGAAGCGGTCCGCAGCTCCTATGAGAAAGACGTCACCGACGAATTCATTGAGCCCGTTACGATTGTCGACGCCCGCAACGAACCCGTCGGACTGATTCGGGAAGACGATAGCGTTGTGATGTACAACTATCGGGCTGACCGCGCGCGGGAGATTACGATGGCGCTGACGGATCTCTCGCTCGAAAGGCCACCGCGCTCGCTTGTGCCGAAGAATCTTACGTACACGATGATGACGCAGTATGACAAGAGCTTCGGACTTCCTTTCGTCTTGCCGCCCGAGCATCCGGATAACATTCTGGCGGAAGTGATGGAGAAGGCCACCTGGAAGAATCTGCGCGTCGCCGAAACCGAAAAATACGCGCATGTCACCTACTTCTTTAACGGCGGCAACGAAAAGCCCTACGCCGGTGAAGAGCGTGAGTTAGTGGCTTCGCCTAAGGTCGCCACTTACGACTTGCAGCCCGAAATGGGCGCGGCGGAAATTACGGAGAAGGTGGCCAGCGCAATCGATCGAGGCGGCTTCGATGTGATTGTCATGAATTTCGCTAACGCCGACATGGTGGGCCACTCGGGCAAGTTGGCCCCTACCATTGCGGCGTGCGAGGCCGTCGACAAGGGCTTGGGAGAGATTTACAGCGCCCTGAAACGATCCGGCGGCTCGTGGCTGGTGACAGCCGATCATGGTAACGCCGAGATGATGATTGATCCAATTACCGGGGGCGCGCACACTTATCACACGACAAATCCAGTGCCGCTGATTTTCATGTCCAATGAGGAAGTGAAGCTTCGAGGCGGCGGAGCGCTACAGGACATTGCACCTACGGTTCTTGGGATCCTTGGCCTTGAGCAGCCCCGTCAGATGAAGGGTCGCGATCTCCTGGAGAAAAACACCTAAACGCCACCCGCCCCAGCGCGCACATACCGCACAATGCCTCGGGAGTGACGCAGCCGGTGTTGAACAATCACTTCGACCTTCACACTGTCGCCACGGGCTGCGACCACCGCGTTACCCACTGCTCTCTGCTCAATCGAGAGCGGCTTCGGTTCCTCGTCATTTACGCGAATCTCAGCGGAAAGTGCATCGCTGGTATCTTGCACTGGCCACGACACAACGAAGCTGGATGCCTGCCGCTGAATCGTAAGCGGGATCGTCGCGGACGGAAGTTGTAGATAGGCCAAATAACCGAGCCCGCAGCCGGCTATGGCTGCCAAGAACAACAGCGCCAGCAGCCGGAGACCGGGGCGCCCTCCCTGTCCAGGCATCTTCCTGGTAACTCTTTGACGGCCCTCTATCGGATCGGGAGGTTGCACTTTCTCAGCGCGCTTTCGCCTGATCTCGTCAATCGAGGGTAGCGCTTCAGCGGGCCCCGCGGATGGTGGTACGGCGGGAACCTTGACTTCGCCGGTACTGCTAGACGGCTCCTGAATGCGCAGAATCGGTTCTTCCCTTGGCCCCACCGGAATATCGCGCCAGAAGGACGGCGCTGCAATCTCCGACGGCGGCGGAGGCGGCTCTGCGGCCATGGGAAGCTGCGCCGGAGGCGGTTCCACTTCCGAAGAAATATCCGCCGGAAGCGCTTCCGGCGCCGGAGGCGGGCTCACGACAATGACCGTTCTCTGAATAGGGGCAGGAATCGACGCGGCCGGAGTTTCAGCCGCACGACCCGCACGCCCGGGCAGGGGAAGAATGATGGCACTCGGGGCAGCATCCGGATCAACGCGACCGTCCGCGGACCGAACGATAAACCCGAAGCGCGTGGGCTGGAAGCGCTCCGGTTTTGCCAGCAGCATGATCTTGCCCGGGCCGGGAAAGAGCTCGTCGAATAGGACAACCTCGCGCCCGTTCATCTGAAGGGGACTGCGTGTATGCGCCACCATCCAACCGAGGACCTCGAAGCCCGCTAACTCAGGGTCGGAGGCAGCGGCCGCAAGCTGCTCGCGCAGCCGCTCTACGTCGCGCTCGGAAAGATTAAAGGAAGGTCCGGAGGCGTGCTCGCATTCGATCGCTCGAAAGGCTTCGATGGTCGCGGAATTCTGAGCTAGCTTGCCAAAGAGAAGAGCGCCGGTTTCAATTCCCCCGTGGGGTATGCGGCGGAACCCTTCGTTTACCTCAAAGTCGATTTCATGGAAGACCGCGAGCGAGTAAGTGACCGTGAAGGACTCCTCTGGCGCAGTCCAATATGCATACTCGGTATTAGAGTCTGCCGGAGTCATGCACTATGAGACGGTCAAATCTTCTGGACGGTGAAGAAGTGAGATGTTGCCGCTCTCCTCAGGCTCGCCCGTATCAACCTGCATCGAGTAAAAATAAGTGACGGCGCCAATCATTAGCGTAAGCAGAATGATAGCCGCTACCCAGCGAGCCGAGCGTAAACTCCAAAAAGCATCTTCGGAGACAAGCGCGGCGGTGTAGGCCACGATGGCCGCCGCCAAGCCCAGACCTAAACCCAGCTTCCAACCCCAGTACATCAAGTCGAGAGCGGCTTGGCCGCCGATCTCGGACCAGGCGCTAAAGATTGCCACTAGCGCGACTAAGAACTCGAACGCATAGGCCAGCCGCAGCAGTTTTGCAGTCATCCCCGGAGCACTCTCATTCTACGATGGAGAAACATGAAAGCCACGCTCGAAGGCATCGAACTACACCTTGCCCATCCAGACGAAATCAACGTTTTGTGGGTAGGGCAGGAAGAAGCCATGCGGCAGCTGATGGCGGCTTGGATGGTCATTGATGACCGGGATCTTCCCATGAATCCGCGGCTTCTTGGAAAGCCTGGAGTCGGGAAAACCACCATGGCTTACGCTGCGGCAAAGCGGGTGCGGCGTGACGCCTATATTCTCCAGGCCACTGTGGACACCAGGCCCGAAGACCTTCTTATCACGCCGGTTATCGAAGGCACATCGCAACTCAAGTACGTTGCCTCTCCCCTGGTTACTGCGATGATACGCGGCGGAGTTGCGATTCTCGACGAGGGCAATCGCATGAGCGAGAAGAGTTGGGCGAGTCTGGCGCCGCTGCTTGACACCCGGCGTTACGTGGAGTCGATCGTGGCCGGCATCAAGATCAAGGCCCATCGGAACTTCCGCCTGGTAGCGACCATGAACGAAGATTCTTCTACGTTTGATCTCCCGGAGTATATCCACTCCCGGCTGCAGCCGCAAATCTTAATCGACTTTCCAGAGCGCGAGGAAGAGCTGGCGATCTTGCGCGAAAATCTGCCGTTTTCGCCGGACGATGTACTTGAATACGTAACCGGTTTCCTGCAACAGGCGCATGCCGCTGATGAAAGTTATACCGTGCGCGACGGCGTGAACATCGCGCGTTATGCGTTGAAGCTGGGGAAGGAAACAGGGCAGCCGCACCGTTTGTTGCTCGAAGCTGCCATACGTTCCGTACTGGGCGAGGAAGCGCTTCGCTACAGTCCGAAACGCTAGAGGACACGATCTTGCACGCACCAAGTGACGCCGGAACGATTAGCCGCGGCAATCTCACTTATCTGCCGGTGATCGCCGGACGCATTGAGTTTGCGCTGCGCGTGCGGCGTTATTTGCTCGCGCACCGGCCAGGCGTAATCGCCGTCGAGTTGCCCTCCTCACTAGAGCGCGAGTATCGCAGGGCAGTAGCGCGCTTTCCGCAAATGTCCGTGATCCTGATTCCGGAGGATAGCAGCGGCGAGGAGGAGCGGGCAGCTTACGTTCCCATCGAGCCCGGCGATCCTTTTGCCGAAGCGCTGCGAACAGCGGAAGAGATCGGGGCGCGAACGGTGTTTCTTCAATCCACGACACCCGAGGAGTTACGTCCCGCCGCCCCTTACCCGGACCCATATTCGATAGAGCTCATCGGCATTGAGCGGTACATCGAAACGTATCGAGTTCACGCGCCGCCCCGCACACCGGAGATGGAGGCGGCCGCCGCAGCAATCGCTTGGAAGCTGCAAGGGGGTGATCCGCTTGCATCCACTTGCGTGGTTCTTTCGCTGAACCTGCTTGATCCAGTCCTGGACGCCATGGACGCGCCGCAAGACGAGCCGCCGACGCCTCCGGTGCGCTTGTTTCATCACGCCCAGTTGTTCAATTTGCATCCAGATTGTCTGGCGGAAGTAACCGGCGAAGTTCCCTTTTACCAGGAACGTTACGAAGAGGCCCGGACGGAGGATCTCGGCAGTTTTCAGTTCGATCGGCCACGTTGGCAATTAATGTTGCTGCGTGCCGCCGAAAAAGAGTACACCATCAACACCGGCGATGAGATGCGATCCTGGCAGCGGCTCGGCCTCGCCAAGTTCACGCGCAATCTGGCGCTGCTCGATGGCCAGCTTGTGCCTGGCGTTTACGATCTGGCGCTGGGCGCGCGCTCCATCGTGGACGACAACTATGCCTACGAGGTTTGGCAAATGGCGAACCAGTACGGCGTGCAACAGACGGAAGACCCACCTCTAGAAACGCTCAACATCTCCGGCGAAGAGATCTGGTTGCGTACGCGAAAGCTTCGCATCCGCCGGCGGCTGCCTCGCATGAAGCAGATTCTGAAGCCCGCCGCGCTAAAGGCTCGTAAGCGGGAAAGGTTCGCGGGCGAATGGGCGAGCCAAACGGATGGAACTTCGATTTGCTCTTATCCGCCCGAAGACCTGGTCATTGAAAATTATGGCCGTTTTCTGAAGCGCTACGCCAAGGAAATGATTTCCGAAGAGCGCTCGCGCGTAGAGGCATTTAGCACGACGATGCTGGACGGGGTCGATCTTCGCGAGACGATCCGCCACTGGCACCAGGGCAAGCTCTACGTGCGCGAGATGGGCAAGTTCTCTGGCGATGTGGGCGCAGTCGTTATGATTTTCGACGAAGACCGCGACGACCGGTACCGTTACCTGACCACCTGGCTCGGCGAGCACCAGAATGAATCGGATATGGCGTTCTACTCGACCGAACCTTTTGAGCACATTGTGGGTCCGGGCATCGGGAGGGCCGAATACGGAGGGCTGCTGATGACTCTTCCGCCACACCGCATGTACGACGTTTGGAATGATAGCGACTACGACCGGGCCGAAAGTAAGTCTGAACGTCTCCTGATGGCGGCGCTCGACTATTCTATGGAACGGCATGTCCTCTACATGGCTGCAAAACCACCACGCAGCAGCCTCCGGCAATTGGCTACGCGCGTAAACCGGAAGATCATCTATATCCCGCTCGGCCAGCTCTCACCCGCGAAGTTGAAGAAGATTCGGGTTGTGCACGTGCTGGACAGTTCTAAACGAAGGCGGGAAGCCAAAGAATATTTATGGTAGAGGTCGGTTGTTAGTTATCTCACGCGTCTGGAGGTAAGGTATCGCGCGTGGGGAAAAGACAGCTCGATTCCCGTCCTACAGGCTTTCTTCAGCCGATTCTTTAACTTTTCTATAAACCACCTCAACTTTGCTGGGGCATTAGCCGATCAGGTTATAGGGAAGGTACGCGCTTTTTGCCCGCGAGCAGATCTACGTCTAGGCGCCTCTTAAAGAGGCTTGGGGTGCAGCCGTGCGCGACAGTCCAGAGAATCTGGCGCAGGCTGTCAGCAGCCGGACGGGATGTGCCTGCCCGACGCGTGCTCTCTGTCCTCCTGCTGCCGCACCTTCTGGCAGTGATGGCGCACGCTGCCCTCGATCCGAATCAACCCATCCGGCAGTACGTTCTGCAGACTTGGCAGAAGGCGCAGGGATTGCCTCTGAACTCAGTGCTTTCTGGAACCCAAACATCAGACGGATATCTTTGGCTGGGGACGGAGGAGGGCATCGTACGTTTTGACGGCGTGCGGTTCACGACCGTCCATAGCCGCAGCACAGGAGTACAGACCTCAATCATCAGCGCGCTTCTCCAAGATCACAATCAGAACCTCTGGATTGGAACCAACGGAGGCGGCCTCGCCCGCCTACGCAATGGCAAGTTCACCGCCTACACGTCGCAAAACGGGCTGCCCAGCCAGTCTATTCTGTCGCTCTTTGAGGACGGCAAGGGAACGCTGTGGGGCGGAACGGACGGCGGCGGGCTAATCCGTTTTGAGAACGGTAAGTTTCGGGTCTTTACTAAGG
>CAXUCT010000198.1:0-5444 GCA_964249415.1 uncultured Bryobacteraceae bacterium
ACCGGTCAGTCGGCCACCGATGCCGTCTGACCGGTTCACAAGAGCAGAGCGGTTCTTAGAAAGAGAAGCGGGCTCCTAGTTGCAATCTGCGCGATCCGAACGGATTCAGGTTTGTACTGTAGTTATTTGTGATGGACGAGATGACCCCGGCACCACCGGTCCCAATCTGTCCACCCGGGATATCGAAGTTGGGGTGATTCAGGCCATTCATGGCGTCGAACCGAATCTGAAGATCTCCCGTTTCACGCGGCAGAGGAATGGCAAAGTTCTTGCCAAGCGAAAAATCTACGTCTTCGATTCCAGGACCTCGGAACGTGTTTCGCCCGGAGTTCCCGAACGTGCCGGGCTCGGGGGTGGCGAACGCCGGGTTGGCGCAGCCCGTTCCCGCGACGCAAGTGTTATAGAACTCGCTGATTGTCGGGTTTGCCAGGGTCGGATTTGCGATTACGTTCGGAAAAGTGTAATAATTATCGCCCCCCTGGTTCGCTGTCAAGGACCCGGAACTGTTCCCACCCCCGAGTACGAACGTAAGCGGGCGGCCTGATTCCAAAACGAAGATGGTCGAGAGTTGCCAGCCACCGAGAACCGCGTCCAACACACCGCTCCGATTCATAAACGTCCTTCCTTTACCGAACGGGAGCTGATAACTCAAGTCGCCCTTGAACATCTGAGGGATGTCAAAGTTTGAAGGACCGTAATTAGCCGCAGGGTTATGCGCATTCTGATAAACGGCGCCTCCATCTCTGCCGCCCCAACCCGAAGAGTCCTGGTCGTCCAGCAAGCGCGACCAAGTGTAATTTACATCGAAGGAGAGTCCGCGGTTCATACGCTTGGCAAACGTAACTTGCGCCGAATTGTACCAGGAGATTGCGTTGAAGGTATTGCCGTTGATGTTGGAAAATTGCGGGTAAGGCCGGAACTGCTGCTCAGCAGCCGTGGTGGGCGCGGCCGCTGCCTCAGCGAGAAGATTGGCCGGTACCTGGTTGATATCCGCAGGGTACGACAGATTGGTTCCGTGGCTTCCGACATAGGCGGCCTGGATCATCATGCCGCCACCGATCTGCTGCTCGATACTGAAGTTGTATTGGTAACTGCGGGCTACGGGAGTGTGGTAGGGGACGTAGCTGACGCTCTGACCGTTATACACGGACGGCGAGTGAGACGGACCTACGTAGTTCAGGTTTGCATAAGTTGCCTGGCTTAAGATGAAGACAGGCCCAGCCGCTTGGCCGCTCGAACTCAGAGAGCCCGAGTAGTTCGTGCCGACCCCTTCTGAACCGCCGCTGTAGGTGTCTACGCTCCACGGATACGCATAAATTCCAAACCCACTACGAACTACGGTGTTGTTCCTGGGCGAGTAAGCGAAGCCTATCCGGGGAAGGAATACCTTGTAGTCAGGGGCTTCTAGATTGCCTCCAAAGCGCATAGCACCCAGAGTGCCGGTTGCAGGATTGAGAAGGTTCGGGTCAAAAATACCTAAGCGGTTATGAACCTCGCTGAAGGCGCCTTGGATCTCATAGCGCAGGCCAAGATTCAGGGTCAGCTTGGGAGTGAGTTTCCAATCGTCCTGCACAAACGCTTGGGGACTCTTCTGGCGGAAACCCACAATGGGAGTGTTATGCGCACCCCAACTTTGCACGTAGCCCAATAAAAAGTCCGCGTACCCAGTCCCGCCGGAGTTGTTTGTAGGTGACGCCTGAGTAAATACTCCGCTGAAAGTAAAGGTACCCGCGTCCACGTTGCCCCAGGGAGTGGAGTTGTCCTGATACATCAAAACTTCGCCGCCAAACTTCAAAATGTGCTTACCACGGATCAGGGTAACCACATCGGATGGATCAAAACTGTTTTCGATGTAAAGCGCACTTGTGCCGGCGCCGATAGCGGAGCCACCGTTCGTGGAGCAGCAAGTCCCATTAATATTGAGGGTAGGCTCGATGTTTGCCTCTGCATAGTTCCAGCCTAGTTTTTGGGGAATATTTTGGTTTATCGACGCCGGGAGAAACACGTTACTTTGGCGCGTGAAACCGAACCGAAATTCGTTTACCGTATTCGCCGTTGGAGTCCAGACATCTGAAATCTGCGCATTCACGCTGCCAATGTCGGCAGTAGTGGTGTCCGCCGGATAGTCTGGAGAGGGATTGTACTCCGGGTTGTCGCGGTAAGTCACCGACATTGTAACCCGGTTCTTGTCCGAAAGGTTGTAGTCTGCCCGTCCGAAGTAGCGCATGAAATTATTCGTATAAGGCAGGTCCGTGTTCAGGTTATGTGTAAGGCCGGGGCCCGTGGGAAGGGGAAATAACGTCTGAAAGCTCAGGGCTAGGGGATCCAACCTATTAGCAGGAATCTGGTTGTTAGGAAACGGCGTACGCGTGCCCGTCGCCGGGTTTACGGGCGTAGTGGGGTCATAGATGATCGTGCCCGGAAGCAAAGCAGAGAAGTCGCCTGCCCTCTCGGCGGTGGTGGGATAGGTGTTGCTGGAAAACGCGGTGCCCGCGTTGATGATCTTGTCGGCGTTGAAATAAAAGAACGCCTTGTTTTTAAGAATCGGGCCACTTACTGAGCCGCCAAAGTTGTCGTACCGCAACCGAGCGACGTTGTGAGTAAAGAAATCACTGGCGTTGAAAAAGTTGTTTTGCAGGTACTCGTAGGCGGCGCCATGAAACTGGTTGGTTCCACTCTTGCTGATCTGGTTCATGACGATGCCGCCGACGCCGTACTGGGCTGAGAAGGTGGAGGTTTCGATTTGCACCTCGGCTACGGTTTCAAAGACCATCGCGTCGAAATTGGCGCTGTGCGGCAGCGCTACATTGGCGCCGTCAGCAAGGAAGTTGTTGTGATACGGCATGTTCCCATTCACCGCGACGCCGCCGCCGGAGCCTGCTGCGCCGGGGAGCAATCGTGTGAAGTTCTGCCAATCCTGGCCAACGTTCGGCAGCGTCTGCATGGTCTTGGCCTCAAACGTGGTCGATTGCTCAGCGTTTTCGGTTTGCAGCAAGCCAACCTGCTCCGTTACGGAAACCTGCGTCTGAGCCGCTCCGACGCTCAGTTGACCGTCTACCGTGACCGGATTCACTGTAATCTCAATCCCGCTACGAACCAGCTTGCTGAAGCCCGGCGCGGCGAAGGTGACCGTGTAAGTGCCTGGGACGATAGAAACGGCGTCGTAAACTCCCGAGCCATTCGAAACCATGTCACGGGAAACGCCAGTCTGCGTGTTGAAAATCGTGACACCGACGCCTGCAATGGCGGCTCCCGACTGGTCCGTCACCGTGCCCCGGATCTCTCCGGAGTTCGTGTTCTGTGAAAACGCCGGCTGCGGAACGCAGCACAGGCCGAGAAGCAGCGCCGCTACAAAAAGCCAGATACCAGCAGGCCGAAATAAATGAGTTACAGAAGGGAAATGGGCTACGTTACTCTTGCGCAAAACTAGGCGCATGGCGAACACAAACATGGTCAACTCCAAAGCGATAGGTGTAACTTATATAGAGTTTGTACTAGTTTCCAAGACCTGTCTGCTGCTCTGAAGTATGATGCCAACTTATACCCTGGGCCTGCTCTAAAACCTATACGAATGTATTGCCTGGCGCGTCTTGACCTTGCTCTGCTTCCGGCTCTTCTCCTCGCCTCCTCCGCGTCGGCCCAGAAATCTCCCTTCCCCCTCGTGGAAGCGGCTCAAGTGCGGGCGCTCACAGCCGACCAGGCCGCAAACCGGTATCCGGTGCACATTCGAGGCGTAATTACCGGCGCAGTTCCCGCCCCCGACTTCTTTGTGCAGGATAAGACCGCCGGCATTTACGTTGAGGGGAACCCTTCCCGCCTCTATCGCCATCGGTTGGGAGACGTGATCGAACTCGATGGCACAACCGGCCCTGGACGCTTTGCGCCCGTGATCCGCGAGACTAGTTCCCGTGTAGTCGGCGCCAGTACCTTGCCGAAAACTCGCCTCTACAGTTTTCTTGAGCTTGCACACGGCCAATTTGATAGCCAATGGGTGCAAATTCGCGGAGTTATTCGTTCTGTGTCTCTTGATAACCAGTCCTGGCACGAGCCCACGCTGGCGATGACCATCAGTTCGGGTGCCGGACAGTTCAGGCTTCGAGTCCCGGTCGGTTTGAATGAGGATTTCTCCTCGTGGCTCGGCAACGAGGCCCTCATCAGCGGCGTCTCAGGCAGTTTGTCCAATGCGGAGCGGCAGTTCGTTGGCCTTCTTCTCTATGTACCGGGCCTCAGCTTCATCCAGGTGGAAGGATCAGTGAATGATGTCTCCGTGGTTGACCTGTTGCGCTTCTCACCGCAGCAGCATAGCGGCCGTAGGGTGCGCGTGCGGGGGGTAGTTTCCTATCAGGATGCCGGAAATTCGCTCTTCCTCTTGGAGCGGGATAAGGGTCTACGCGTGCTCACGCAGCAGGACAGCGCCGTGTCCCCGGGCGATGTGGTGGACGTAGTAGGGTTTCCCGCAATTGGCGAATCCGCCCCTGTCTTAGAAGATGCCACCTTCAGCCGCGTCAGCCGCCAATCTCCGCCCGTTGCGGTCACTTTTAATTCCGCCCTGGACTGGGAACGCTACGATGGCGCCTTAGTCGCACTCGATGCCAAGCTGCTTCATTACGATCAACGGGCCGATAGACCCTCTTTACTGTTGCAACACTCCGGCATCGTCTTTACCGCAACCCTACCTTCTCGCCAGCGGAGCAGCAACGTTCTCTCCATTCCCATCTCTAGCGACTTACGCCTGACCGGTGTTTGCCTCGTCCGCAACGGCGGTATCTGGAGCGTGCCGCAATCCTTTCGCCTTCTCTTACGTTCCGATCGCGATGTGCAAATCCTGCAAAAGCCCTCTTGGTGGAACCTCCGGCACGCCGCCTGGTTGCTCGAAATCACAATCGGAGTGCTATGCGCCGTGCTGGCCTGGACCATGCTTCTGCGGCGGCGCGTTCGAGAGCAAATGGAAGTCATTCGCCAGAAGCTTCGCAGCGGAGCGGTTCTTGAAGAACGCAATCGCATTGCGCGCGAGTTGCACGATACTCTCGAGCAGGATTTGGCGGGCATTACCATCCATCTCGACTTGGCAGCGGATCGCTTCCAACAAGACCCCGAGCTGTCACAGCAAGCTCTCGATACTGCCCGCCGGATAAGCCGGCGCAGCATGGTTGAGGCTCGGCGTTCTGTATGGGACCTGCGCTCCCACTTGCTCGAGAATGGCACCCTCAGCTCCGCCTTGGCGCAGGCTGTGGAACCTATGGCGGTCCGCAGCCGTGTAAAGATTCATGTCGATGTGAAAGGCAAGACCGTGCGTCTCAACTCAGTTGTGGAGATGAACGCCTTGCGCATCGGGCAGGAGGCGATTGGCAACGCCCTCAAGCACGCGCACGCCACCGCCATTAGGGTGGATCTGGAATACCAACCGAAGTCTCTACACCTCTCCATCGCTGACGACGCCTGCG
>CAXUCT010000198.1:5454-8135 GCA_964249415.1 uncultured Bryobacteraceae bacterium
AAGATACGGCAGCAATGGCATATGGCGGCCACTTCGGGCTGCTTGATATGAAAGAACGTGCCGAAGACATCGGTTCGCGCTTCGAAATCCGCAGCACGCCTGGGCTCGGCACACGCGTGATCGTAGAGATACCTTTAGGTGTATCGAAACCGGATCATGGCGAATTCAAAGCCGATTCATATTCTCGTCGTTGACGATCATTTCATGGTGCGCATGGGTCTATCGGCATCTTTGAATGTCGAGTTCGACATGCAGGTGGTGGCGGAAATAAGCAATGGCGAGGCCGCTATCAATGCCTATCGTGAACACTTGCCTCAGATTGTCCTCATGGATGTGCGCTTGCCTGGAATGAGCGGCTCCCAGACCACAACCGCCATTTTGAAGGAGTTCCCAGATGCCAGGGTCTTGATGCTCTCCACGCATTCCGGTGAAGAAGAGATCTATCGCGCGCTCCAGGCGGGCGCGCGCGGCTACGTTCTAAAGAGCGCGGTTCGCGAACAGTTGTTGCTGGCGATTCGCGACGTGCATGCCGGTAAGCGGCACGTGGATCCGGTTGTGGCGCAGTTCCTTGCCGAACGCATGACCCATGCCGCGCTCACTACCCGGGAGCTGGAGGTGCTAAACATGGTTGTCAAAGGCATGACCAACAAAGAAATCGGAGCCCTGTTGCACGTCGCCGAAGTGACGGTGAAACAGCACGTCAGCCACTTATTTCAGAAGCTGAATGTAAATGACCGTACGCAGGCCGCTACTGTCGCTCTACAGCGCGGCATCGTCCATCTCGATTGAATCTTCCAGGCCGGCCGCCACCGCGCGGGCCCCTCCGATTCGGCCCCGGTCACGACATCACACCCGTAAATATTCCGATGCGTGGCGCCTCGCCTCGTCATCTATCTCACAGGAGAACGATACATATGAAAACGATACTCTCAGGTCTTTTTTGCTGCGCCCTCGCGTGCGGACCACTGCTGGCCCAAAACACGGGCTCAACCGCCACAAGCGATCAGGATTTCGTAAATCTCGCCGCTCAAACCGACATGACGGAAGCACACCTAGGTCAACTCGCAGCCAACCAGGCCTCATCACAAGCTGTGAAGGACTACGCTCAGATGCTCGTCACAGATCACACCAACGACTACAACCAATTGACCGCCGTTGCGAAGAAAGCCGGGCTCACCGTTCCCCTGGGTCTCGATGCCCAACACCAAAAGATGATCGCGCCATTCGAAAAACTAAACGGCAAAATGTTCGACACCCGTTATGCTCACGCCATGGTGATGGGCCATGAAACAGCTATCGCCGCTTACGATAAAGAAGCGCGCGACGCTCAAAATGCCGACCTCAAAGCCTACGCCCAAGGGGGTCTACCCACGCTCGAAAAGCATAAGACCGGCGCGCAGGCCTTAGCAAAATCCAAATAAGTCAGTCGCGGCTCAGAAACGCTTACTGGGCCGCGCGCGTAAGCAAGCGGAACCACTAACTTCCACCAAGTAGACGCAGAATTTCCGTCCCTACTCTACTTAACAGGTAATCATTGGCAACCGGGCAACCAAATTCCTTCATCTTTTACGATCCCAGCGGTAACCGGTGGGCGCGCTTTCGCCGCATCGCGCAGTCCGCCGGCCTTGCCTCAGCCTTGCTCCTCGTGCTCTTCCTGCTGGTCGGCATCAGCCTGCCGCAACTCCCCGTTCTCGGATTGCCCGCCGTCGCTCCCGTAGTGCAACTGGAGCCCGGCGCCTTGCCCAAAGGCAAACGCCTCCCCAAGAACGTCCCTTATCGTCTCGCCAAGCCTGCCCAACCGCTGCGCTACGTTCGCTCTCTATCGCCCGTCATTCATCCTAAACCAGCTGCGGACGCAACTGGTGGTAAGCCACTCGTGTGGGGCTTCTACGTCAATTGGGATCCGGCCAGCATGGTCTCGCTCCGCCTGCACTTGAATCATCTGACGCATCTCATCCCGGAATGGCTTGTCCTTCAAAACGCCAACGGCGACATCGATGACCAAACCGATTCCACCGTCGTAACCATCGCAAAGCAGGCCAACCTTCCCATTTACCCCATGCTGACGAACTACCGCGGCGATTGGCAGCCCGGCGACGTACGGCGCATTCTCCACGATCCCGCTAAGCGGCGCGACCTCATCGAGAATCTCCGGTCCAACCTCGCCGAACACCACTTTGCCGGAGTCAATGTCGATCTGGAGGAACTCACGGCCCCGGATCGCCAGCCACTCGTCAATTTCATGCGTGAACTCACGCAGAAGCTGCATCAAAGCGGTTACGTCGTCTCCGAAGACGTCCCCATCGAGGATCCCGCCTATGACCTCAAGAGCCTGGCTGGCGTCACCGATTTCCTGGTCCCCATGGTGTACGACGAGCACTACCAAACCGGCCCGCCCGGACCCGTCGCATCGGAAGCGTTCTTTGAAAACGAACTGGAGAAGATCGCCAAACTCGTTCCCGTTTCAAAACTGATCGTCGGCTTCGGCAACTATGGCTACGACTGGACCATAGGAGCGAATGGCGGCGAAGAAGTCGCGTTCGCCGACGTGATGGCCGCCGCTGCTGAAACCAAGCAATCAGTCCAGTGGGACGGGCAGACCGAAAATCCCGTCTTGCGCTATTCCGTCAACAATCAGCAACACGAACTCTGGTTCCTTGACGCCGTTACCGCTTTAAACC
>CAXUCT010000199.1:0-8105 GCA_964249415.1 uncultured Bryobacteraceae bacterium
ATGCGATACGTTGACCAGCGCGGGAACCCGGCTACGACGAATCGCGAGCGACAGGACTCGCATCCGCTCTTCCACATCGAAGTGCACGAACTCTCCCGTGGAACCGAACAACACCAAGCCATCGACGCCCGTGCGCACAACGACATCAAGGTAATCCAATAGCGCGGCCGCATCAGCCTCAAACGCGTCGCTCCGGCGAGGCGTAGCAAGCGCCACATACACACCGCACGCCGGAGATGCTTGCTGGCCCTTTGTCATGCAATTCGCGAGGTGATACTCGCGCTGAAGTCTTCCACGCCTTTGCGTCCGGGCCCACACTGCGGGCGTCTCTGAGATTTTACTGCGCTGACACGGGAAGATGCGCGTCCTCGGCTTGATGCCGGATCATCACGCGCTCCACTAGTTCCTGCGGATCCAGCAGATGCTGCGGCCGATAGTGCTGGCTAGACCAGCGCGAACCCTCTTCGAGCTGCACTCCCAGAAAAAAGCCGAACCCGCGGAACGCACAATAGCGAATCACTCCCACCAACTCGCCGTCTCCATACTGCATCCGGATGCGGGTACCAGGAGGGATCTCGTTTTCCGTCTGCAGGCAAATTCCTGAGAGCGAGATATCCTCCAAATTTGCGATCCGGGAGCGCTTGCGCCCAGAATCGTCCTCCCAAACCAATTCCACCAGTTCGGCACACAAGAGCCGGTCATCTATTCGGCGTTCATCACCCATACCGTTCTCATCGGACGGGACCCGGTTAGGGTGAGGATGCCGGCTCCTGCAAAGTTAGGATGAGATGGAAACCTCCGCCGGTATTTGTGCGGAGGAATAAGGTGCAAGTTGGCTCTTCCCGGCCGCCGCTTGTGCTTTGCGCCGCCATGAATACGCAGCCAATCGCCACTGTTCCGCCTCCCCCGCCCGAAACCAGACTCGGCACCCTCATCCGGGTCTCGTTTTTCATTGGCTTGGTCGTCATCGGCACGTTGTTTTTGACCACCGTCCTGCTGAACGTGTTCGGGGCCGTAGTCGCAGGCACCGTAGGCCTCTTCCTCACAGGCCTGATCGCGAACCTGCTGACAATGCGCATCTTCGACCGCCGTCCCTTGACGGATATTGGACTGCAGGCGAATGGCGCTTCCCTGCGCAATTTCGGCCTGGGCGTGCTGCTGGCCGGAGGCTCCGCCGCGCTCATGCTATTCGCGCCCTTGCTCGCGGGCACCGGGCACCTCGTCGCGCGGCAAAGTTCCGAATTCACGTGGTCATCCCTTATGTTCTATCTAGTTGCGCTATTCTTCGCCGCCGCCGGTGAAGAGATGATCTTCCGCGGCTACGCCTTTCAGCTGTTAGTGCAAAAGATGGGCCCCTTCGCCACCGTTCTGCCGGTCGGCGTCATCTTCGGCTTAGCGCACGGAAACAATCCACACGCTTCCCAGCTCGGCGTCTTGAACACCATCCTGTGGGGCATACTCCTGGGCTACGCGTTTCTGAGGAGCCACGATCTATGGCTTCCTATCGGCCTGCATTACGGCTGGAATGCAGTACTGCCGCTCTTTGGAGTGAACCTGAGCGGGCTTACAATCGAGGTAACGAGGTATTCGTATCAATGGGATCTAACGCCTCTCTGGAGTGGCGGCGCTTATGGGCCAGAAGGCGGTCTGTTAGCGACCATCTTTGCGGTAGCGCTCTTTTTTGCGATCACGCGCTCACCCGTTATCCCGCAGGCTGCCGCGGTTGCGCCATCCCTCAACGATCCGCCTTAGTTGCTGTCACTGCAGCCGTCTTGCTTTTCACCTCCGCTCTCAATCTGCGCGCCGACAAACTCAGTTTTGATGAGCGCCTGGAGATTGAGCGTGGCCTGAACGCCGAGTTCGCCACTTTGCGGGTTTCGCTTCCGCACGCCAAGCATCCGCTGCAGTTTCAAAGTAACGGAACCTACGACAAAGAGTCCTGGCAGAGAGCCATGCAAGAAGAGGGACCAGCTGCACGCCTAGGCGATCAGATCCAAATCACCCGTGTCCAAATTGAAGCAAACAAGATACTGCTCGAAATCAACGGCGGTGGAAAGTCCGGCAGCAGCTGGCGCGACCATATACAGGTGGGCATGAACGGCAGCATGAACCCGGTAAGCAAAAATCAGAATGGGAAGCCCATCAATGGCTCCAATCTTGCGATTGTTTTCCCTGGCGCCGTTCCCTCGCTGAAGTCGTCCGACCTGCGCCAGATGCTTTCCCCCATCTTCGATTTCGAAAAGCACTCGGCCTCCGAACAGTACGTCGAAAAGCTTCCCGAGCCTGTTCAGAAGGCCATCAAGGAACAGCGCGCCATCCAGGGGATGGACAAAGACCAGGTTTTGCTGGCGATGGGTAAGCCGCGCAGCAAGAGCCGCGAAACCAATCACGACGGGGACGAGCTCGAAGACTGGATCTACGGCGATCCGCCCGGCAAAATGACATTCGTGCGGTTCAGTGAAGGCAAAGTAGTGAAGATCGAGGATTCGTATGCGAACGTCGGCGGTATGACTGCGCCTCCCCTCGCGCCAGTACGATAGAGCCGACTTAACTTGCCCGTCCCAGTTGAGCCTACACTGTCGCCGGTACAGTAGGGCTTCTATTTGATTGCTTGCTTGATTCCGTAGACCGTGGTGTTTGCGTTGTAGTTGCGCCAGTCAAACCAGTAATCTTTGATGGCGTCCACGCGTTCCAGGCAAGTGCCTTTCCATTTGCCGGCGACCGAACAACCCTCGAAATCCCATTCGCTCCCCGTCTCCGCATCCATAAGAAAAGCGCCCACAGGTCCTTCGGCGGGAACGCGATAGAACTGAGGCAGTGTCAATATGCCCGGCAAGCGCTGACGGAACACCCGAACGGAACGGTTATCCGGCCCCAGCACGAGCAGGACCGGTTCGTTTCCGACGCGATTCTGTATCAGCTTCTCGCGAACAATGGTTTCGTACGGAAACGCTTTACTCGCCCCAAAGGCGTGGATGCCGAGCATAAGATCGCGCGGCTTCAGGCCCGCTTGCGCGAAGCTCACTACCGTGGGAGCTTTGGCCATGCGCACGTCCCAATCCTTCGCCGCGTATTCCTTCGCGTAACGTGGCACATCTCTCAGCACGGTTCCCTGCGGCTCTTCAGCTTTCCAGATGGCAAACGTCAGTTCGTCTGCCGGCACGGGCACCAAGCGTCGTCCAGCGAGTGGTCCAGACACCGCGAGCCCCGTAATCTGCTGCCAGTACGTTCCGGTTTGCTCGTCACGCATCAAGAAATTCTGATTGTTGATGCCGGCGAGATGAAACCTCAACGGCAGTCCGTCCACTTTGCTTTCGAACACCAGACCGGTGTGACAGAGCGTTCAATAGGTAGCAACTATGGGAACACCGCCTATCACGTCATTCACAATGTGGTGATACGACATGCTGCGGATCGGATAAGCACGCGCCATGCCTCTGATATTCACCGCGATCACCATCTCCGCCCCGTCGAGCTTCGATTGAGAAGCGAGCGCAAACGCAGCTCGCTCCAGCGGGTGAAACATTCTCTCATAGATATTTACCCGCGATAGAATGCCGCAAAGCAGAACCAGTAGAGCAAGCGCGGTAGCTAAGATTTTCGAGCCCAGGCGCCGGTAAGTTCTCCAGGACCAAAGCTCCAGAGCGCAAGCAAGCGCGATTAGGAAGATCTCCAGCCATGGCCTGATCCGAAGCACGGCCAGCGCTACGGACAGTTCACGCGGTCCCTGATAGCGAAAGGGCCGAATCACATACATCGGATAGACCAAAGCAGCCAGCGCGAGCATCAAGCAGCAGCCCAGCCACAACGCGGGGCTCAGTCTCCGTTTATTGGCATCGGCAGGCACTGTCATAGATTACTTTTTGCTGGAGTGCAACAGCCATTTCGGCGTCGCGAATCGGCCAAAAGTTTGACCTGTTGAATAATCTTGAACTTCTAAGCTCCGCCTTGCGTCCTAACCCAATCGAGTGTCGCGACGGGAAATCTCTGCATTTTAAAGGAGTAGCAAGGTATGTGGCTCTGGCAAGACGTCCGTTTTGGGTTCCGCACCCTTTGGAAGGACCGTGCCTCGCTCACCATGGCGGTACTCGCGCTGGCGCTGGGCATCGGAGCCACCACGGCCATTTTCAGCGTGATCGACAACGTTCTGCTCGAGCCCTTTCCCTACACGGACGGGCAGCGGCTAGTGGCTATCCAGATTCACGACTCAACCAGCAACCAGCCGTATGGGCGCGAAGCGTTTTCGCCGCCCGAGTTCACCGATTACCAGGAACAGAACCAGGTCTTCGATCGTACTATTGGGCTCTATCAGGACCGCGTGCTCTGGACGGGGCCAAGCGCTCCTGAATCGTGGATGGCTGCCTATCTCACCGGCAACTCGTTCCAGTTCCTAGGTGTAGCGCCGCTCGTCGGCCGTGCTGCCACGCCGCAAGATGCCAAGCCCGGCTCTCCACCGGTCTTTGTCATGAGTTACAAGCTATGGCAAAAAGATTTCTTCGGTGACCGGTCCATCATCGGCAAGTCATTCACGCTCGAAGGTCAGCCGCGCGCTCTGATCGGCATTATGCCGAAGCGTTTCGCGTTGTGGGGCGCCGATCTGTGGATTCCCACGACCGTCGATCGAGCCGATACTGATCCCAACGCGCAATTCGTTTTCCTGCTAGGTCATTTAAGGCCGGGCCTTACCATATCAGCCGCCGAGCCCAACATCCGCATTCTCGCCCGTCGCCTCTCGCAGACTTATCCGAAGCTCTATCCCAAACAGTTTGACGCCCGCTTGCAAACCCTGGCCGACGGCGTAGTCGGCAAATTTAAAGAGACCCTGTACACTGCCCTGGCCGCCGTTGGCTTGTTACTGCTGATCGCGTGCGCGAACGTCGCCAATCTACTGTTGGCGAAGGCCACCGGCCGTGAGAGAGAATTCGCCATTCGTAGCAGTCTTGGCGCAGGTCGCTGGCGGGTCGTTCGCCAACTCTTAATTGAGAGTGCCTTGCTCGCGCTGTTAGGGGCTGCATTTGGTTGTTTATTCGCGTGGCTCGGCCTCAAAGCGCTGGTCGCCGCGCTCCCGGCCTTCACCTTTCCCGATGAAGCCGCCATCAGCCTCAACCTCCGCGTGCTCGCTCTCACGGTTGTTGTGGCATTACTGACTGCGCTGTTGTTCGGATTGGTACCCGCGCTGGGCTCATTCACTCGCAACCTGATCGATCCTTTGAAAGCAAGTGGCCGCGGCAACAGCGGCTTCCGGCGAGGACGCTTGCGTCAGGCTTTGATCGTCTCGGAGGTGGCCCTCTCTCTCGTTCTGCTCACCGGCGCCGGCCTTCTCATGCGCAGTTTGACGTTGGAAATGAGTACGGATCTCGGTTTCCAGCAACCACAAAAACTGATCGTCAGCCATATCGCGCTAGGGAAGCGGTACAAGGGAACCGATCAGCAGGTGCGATTTGCCCGCGACGTGACGGATCGCCTGGTCGCGTTGCCGGGCGTCGTGAGCGCCTCCGCTGCCCTTGACTTCCCACCGTTTGGCGGAATAAACACAGATTTTGAAGTCGCCGGCAAAACACATTCCGAGAAGTGGAAGGGCCAGATGGGTTTCGTAGATGCCCCATTCTTCCGAACCGTCGGCTTTCGCCTGCTGCGTGGCCGCTTTCTGACCGAAACCGATCTTGTCAACAAGCGCAAGGCGGTAGTGATCAATGAAGCACTCGCCAAAAAGTACTTCCCGGCAGAAGATCCCATTGGGAAACAGATCGAGCTGCTTGGACTCAAGGAGCTTCCGGAGCCGATTGCGCTTCCCTGGTTTGAAATTGTGGGCGTCAGCTCAGACATCAAAAATCATGGTGTCCGGGAAGATGTGTTGCCCGAAGCGTATGGTCCTTTGACGATAGCCGGCGTCGGCCAATACATGGTCTATCTTCGGACCATCGGTACTCCTGGGCCTCTGGTGAAACAGATGGAGGGCGTGGTTCTCGCCGCAGACAAGAACGTTCACCCGGAGGAAACCGAAACCATTGATGTAGCCCTTGATAAATACGAGTACGCTCAGCCACGCTTTGCGCTGCAGATCTTTTCTGTCTTTGCAGGTATAGCCCTCGTGCTGGTAGCCATCGGCGTCTATAGCGTGGTGTCCTATACCGTGTCACAACAGACCCGCGAAATCGGAATACGAATGGCGCTTGGCGCGACACGCGCGAACGTTCGCGCGCTGGTCCTATCGAGTGGCATGCGATTTATCGGTTTCGGAATCGCGACAGGCGTTATCGCCGCGCTCCTCTTGCTGCGTTTAGCTAAGAGTCAAATCTGGGGCGTCAGCACGTACGACCCGATTACGCTGTCGGCTGTGATTCTGATGCTGGCGGCAGTCGGGTTGGCCGCTTGCTATGTGCCATCGCAGCGTGCCATTCGCGTAGATCCGCTTGTCTCGCTACGGGACGAGTGAACCGGATATCGATGCCACATCCGGGGCATTCGGAGACGAACCTACCAGAAAGCCTCTACAATCAAGAAATGGAACAGCAAGCGCATCGTGATTGGTCAGGTTGCGAAATTGTCGAGTACGACAGCCTAAAAATGGGCGGCGCGCCGACAGTTGCGAGGACGCAGAATTATACCCGACGCGTTCGTGGATAATTTCAACGACGGATTTTCTGCCCATCAGATCCGGTGAAATGTTCAACGAGCCCGTTGAGGACGTCAAGGCGGTACTCCGTTACGCCAGTAAGCACGGCTACCTTGCGCGTCCTTTTCGACAATAGCGCTCCGCGTCCGTTAACACGCTTGAGATTGCGTTGCCGCCGAAAAATCCGCAGAACCAAGCCGCCGCAGCTACCGTGACTTCGCGTTCCGTGGCTGCTATAGAAAAAATTTTCCGGCTCCGGGGAACTCCAGATTTCCAAGAATCTCTGCATGCGCCCCTAGAATGGAGGGATGCCAATCAAAGTAGGGATCAACGGCTTCGGCCGTATCGGACGAAATGTCGTCCGTGCAGGGCTGAACAATCCAGAGATTGAGTTTGTCGCCGCAAACGATCTGACTGACACCAAAACGCTTGCTCATTTGTTGAAGTACGATTCGATTCTTGGTCAACTCCCCGAAGAGGTGAAAGCCGAGGGCGACAGCGTCACAGTAGGCGGCAAGAAGATCAAGATCTTCGCCATCAAAGATCCCGCCGGGATCGATTGGCCGAGCTTAGGCGTGCAGGTAGTTGTAGAATCCACAGGCCGCTTCACCGATGCCGCCGACGCGAAGAAGCACCTGCGCGGCTCCGTGAAGAAGGTGATCATTTCGGCGCCCGCGAAGAACGAAGACGTGACCATCGTCCTGGGCGTGAATGACAACACTTACGATCCGGCGAAGCACAACATCATCTCGAACGCGTCCTGCACAACGAACTGCCTGGCGCCACTGGTGAAGGTGCTCAATGACACCTTCGGCGTGGAGAAGGGTTCGATGACTACGATTCACAGCTATACGAATGATCAGAACCTTCTCGACTTCCCGCATAAAGACCTGCGCCGCGCCCGCGCTGCCGCACTCAACATGATTCCCACTTCCACTGGCGCGGCCTTGGCCATCGGGCTGGTTCTGCCGGAGTTGAAGGGCAAGCTGGACGGCTTTTCCATGCGCGTCCCGACACCGGACGTCTCGGTTGTTGACTTCGTAGGCGTGTTGAAGAAGGACACCACCACTGAAGAAGTGAACGCTGCGTTGAAGCAGGCTGCGGAAGGACCTTTGAAGGGAATTCTAGGCTATACCGAAGATCCCGTCGTATCCACCGATATGCTGCGCAATCCGAATAGCTCCATCATCGACGCGGAGCTCACCAAGGTGCTGGGCGGCAATCTAGTGAAAGTGGTCTCCTGGTACGACAATGAATGGGGATATTCCAGCCGCGTGGTGGACCTGATTGCGTTCCTCGGCAAGAAGGGTTTGAGTTAACCGCCCACCCCGGCTACCTCTTCACCTGCTTGACGACCGCCTCGGTGAACTCTTCCGTTGAGGCGGTCCCCCCTACGTCGCCCGTTAGGTGCTTGCCTTCGCGGTACACCGCCTCCACCGCGGTTTGCAGCGTGTTCGCCGCGCTCGCCTCACCCAAGTGGATCAGCATC
>CAXUCT010000200.1:0-8095 GCA_964249415.1 uncultured Bryobacteraceae bacterium
GTGCAGGCAGGGGAGCAGCGATCGCACTTGATCAGTTACGCGATGCTGGTCACCCACATGCAGCCGGGAGTGTTGGAGCCGCTGCTCCGCAAGACTCTCAGCGAAGTAGATGGCAACTTGGCCGTCAATGATATTCGAACTCTACAGGAACAGATCGATCTCAACTTCGATCAGCAGCGCGCCGTAGCTAGCTTGGCGGGCCTGTTCGGCATCGTAGCTTTGATGCTGGCCGCCGTGGGACTCTACGGCGTGACCGCTTACACAGTTGCCCGGCGCACGAGCGAAATTGGAGTTCGCATGACGTTCGGCGCCCGTCGTGGAAACGTGATTCAGCTGATCCTTCGCGGCGCCTTCACGAAAGTCGCATTGGGGCTGTTGCTCGGCGTCCCGCTGTCCATCGGTGCCGGTCACCTGCTCTCATCGCAACTGTATGGCGTTGCCAAATGGGATCCGCTGGCCCTTTCGGTCGCTATACTTTCGCTCGCCGCCTGCGCATTTCTCGCAGCCATCATTCCCGCCATGCGAGCTGCTTCTATCGATCCAATGCAGGCCTTGCGCTCGGAGTAGAAGCCATCACCAAGTAAGGCGTAGTACGCTGCTGCTGGTCAGCTGCATCCTTATCGTGGTATTTTGACGATTCGGTGTCACGGTGTTAACCGGGACATCGACGTCGTCATCTATGGCTTGGCGCGGCATCGGGAAGATGGAAAACACTCAGACAATACTCGATTCGACCTTGGATAGCGTCGATAAGGCGGAGGCCCTAGTCGTGCGCGAAGCGCTCAGCACCGGCTTCGATGAGGATGAGCAGCATCAAATTGGTATGGCCGTTCGCGAGTGCATGGTGAACGCTGTAGTACACGGCAACCGTTATAGCAGTAAAAAGAAAGTTCACCTGGAGATTGAGCGATCCGTCGATACCTTGATCGTCACGATCGGCGATGAGGGCGAAGGCTTCGATTTCAGCTCGCTTCCTGATCCGCTGGCGCCCGAAAATCTGTTGCGCCAGTCGGGTCGCGGTCTTCTACTAATACGAGCTTTTATGGACGACTTCGATCTCCATCCCCGTCCAGGGGGCGGTACGGAAGTCCGTCTCGTCAAGAAATTAGCGCAACACTAGAATGCAGTTTCAAGGGTCTGATCCACAAGGAGGCAGAAGTGAGTGTTAAATTGACATCCCGCCAGGTGGGCGATGTCACTGTGATCGATGCGGGTGGACGAATTACCTTAGGCGAGGGCGCCAGTCAATTCCGCGACATCATTCGCGATATCTCCGCCAAAGGAAATAAGAAGGTTCTCTTGAACCTGAACGAAGTTTCCTACATCGATAGTTCCGGCATCGGCGAAATGGTTTCGGGGTTCACCACAGTGACAAACAACGGCGGCCATCTGAAGTTGGTAGGCCTATCTAAGCGCGTAAAGGACCTGCTCCAGATCACGAAGCTATATACAGTGTTTGAAGTCTTCGACGATGAAGCGGAGGCCGTCCGCAGTTTCAACTAAGTACTACACCGCACAGTACAGGTCCATTTGTGGCGGGCAGAACAGGGCGTGAGATAAGTGAACTCTTCGGGGCACTGTATCAACACAAGCGTGTCTACTTCAGCAACGCGAAGCCCAATGCCAGGTCCCGCCACACAAACTGTTTCCTTCCCGGCTCCGGAAGCCCTGCCGGTGGATGTCCTCATTGCAGATGAGCTGACTTTGGTCCGCGAGGGGTTGGCTGCACTCTGCAATTCTCTACCGGGTTTTCGAGTAGTTGCACAGGCAGGCACCGCTGCCGCTGCCTTGAGCGAAATACAACGTCTGGCGCCAGCGGTCGCCCTGCTGGATCTTGCCCTATCTGATCTTGCCGCCACGGAGGTAATTCGCCGTGTCCGGGAAGATGGCCTAAAGACCCGTTGCGCGGTCTTCTCCATACGGAAGGACCGGAAAACCGTTTTAGAAGTCTTGCGCACAGGTGCCTGCGGCTACGTTCTCAAAAGCTCGACTTCTGAGCAGATGGCAGATGCGCTCACCCAATTCACACAGGGTGGCATCTATGTCTCTCCGCAAATTGAAGTTATGTCGCTGTTTGGAGACGGGAACGGACGCAACGAAGCGGCAGACCCGATGGATGCACTCAGTAGCCGTGAGTTCCAGGTGTTTTCGCTGTTAATCGAAGGCGTCCGCGCCAAAGAGATCGCCGCGCGTCTGAATCTGAGCCCCAAGACGGTGGACACGTACCGCTCCAGCTTAATGCGCAAACTGGATATTCACGATGTAGGGGGGTTGGTGAAGTTCGCGCTAAAACAGGGTTTAGCCGACCTGAAAACATAGCCACCAAGCCAGCCACCGCCCCCATGCTAATCTTGTGGCTTGCCCACCTAGAAAGGCAGCCGTCTCGCTTTGACCCGTCATGAATTAAAGGACCAAGTTCAGCACGATCAGTTCACAGATGCTGCGGCGAACTTTGTCAATTACGCCAGTTCCCATCGCGATAAGCTCATTCGTTGGATCTTGGCTGGCGTGGCAGTGCTCGCCTTAGCCGGAGCCGCTTTCTGGTACGCGTCTTACCGGGAATCTGTGCGTCAGCAGGATTTGGATGCGGCTTTCCAGGTTCTGGATGCTCCAGTAGGCCAAGCTAATCCAGCAGATCCATCCGCTAAGACGTTCCCGACGCAAGACGCCAAGACAAAATCTTCCATGAAAGCACTGTCTAATGTGCTTTCGAAAGATGGCGGGACGCGCGAAGGCTCCATCGCCCAATACTATCTTGGAACGTTGAAAGCGCAAAGTGGAGACACACGCGGAGCGGAATCGGATCTAAATGCAGTTGCCACTTCGAGCAGCGCCTGCGCACCCCTGGCCAAAATCGCTTTAGCTCAGCTTTACGCGAGTGAAAATAAAACCTCGCAGGCGCAGGGGCTGCTCCGGGGTCTGGCGAACAATCCCAGCGACTTGGTGTCGAAGGCGCAAGCGCAGATTTTGCTCGCGCACCTCGATGAGACCACGAACCCGCAAGAGGCTAAGAAGATTCTTCAGTCTCTTAAAGGTCCCACTCAGGATCCAGCCGTGTCGCGCGCTGTGGACCAATTATCCGCTCAGTTGACTAAATAGTTGGCTGACTTATGCTGGGCCGACTTCGCCTAGGTCCACAACATCTGCGTGGACGCAAATTCCCCGAACCGCCGCATCCTTACCGGAACGACTTTCAACGCGACCGCGACCGCATCATTCACGCACGAGCATTTCGGCGCTTGGAAGGGAAGACGCAGGTCTTCGCCGCCGGATTTTGCGATCACTTTCGTAACCGGCTTACCCACACCATCGAGGTATCACAGATTGCCCGCACGGTTGCAGTCGCGCTGCAGCTGAACGAAGAGTACACCGAGACTCTAGCGCTGGCCCACGACTTAGGTCACCCTCCGTTTGCGCATGTCGGCGAGAGAGAACTGGACCGGCAGATGCGGCGCTTCGGCAGTTCTTTCGAACACAACCGCCATGCGCTTCGCATAGTGGATCTGCTGGAGCAAAGATACGTGCGTTTCGACGGCCTGAACCTGACAGGGGAAGTTAGGGAAGGCATCTTCAAGCATTCCCGTGAATTGGCGGCCGATGCGGAACCGGAGCTGCAGGATTTGCTACCGGGACTGCGCCCGCCACTCGAGGCGCAGTTGCTCGATTTGGCCGACGAAATCGCTTATAACATGGCGGATACCGACGACGCCTTTGAAGCCAAGCTGTTTTCGTTGGAGGAAATGGCGCAAGCCGTGCCTGCTTTTGCGGAGCTAACTGAGCAAGCGGCCACCCAGTACCCGGGTGCTCCCGAACGCATTCGCTTCTGGGAAGCCCAGCGGCAACTTGTCAATCTGCTGGCGGGCGGTTTAATCGAAGGCACTGCTCGTGCCGCACAGGATGCCGGCGTGGAAAGCGCAGAGGATGTGCGCGCGCTCCCGCATCGGCTGGCGCAGTTGACTCCCGAAGCGGCCACCATCAATAGACAGGTCCATTCGGTGCTGGTCGATCGCGTTTACTCTTACGCCCGGTTGGTGGAGGATCGGAGCGCGGCGGTTGAGAAGATGGCTGAGCTGTTCGAGTTTTTATTGGAACGTCCGGAATGTGTCTCGCCGGGCTATCGGGAGCGCCTGCAGGATGCACCCGTACATCGGGTCGTTTGCGACTACATCGCAGGCATGACGGATGCCTATCTCACGCGAACTCACCTGGAACTGTTGGGCGAGTCAGCTGGGCCAATTAGTCACGAGTAACTGAGCTGGACAACTCTGCCGAGCGAACCACGTACATCTTCTCCAAAGTGCGGCAAATCTCGCGAGCTACACGGTCCGCCGTCTCTTCCTCATCTAGTTCCACTTCCACCGTGATGTACAAATCCACGCGTTTCATCTGCCCTTAGCCTAGGTATGCTTCTCAATGAGGCGCTTTTCCACATTCCAGGTTCGCTGTTCGGGTGCTGCCAGGCGTTCGTCGCTGAATGTATTAACGTTCCCAAGATCCGCTTTGATGTGCCAGAAGCGTGTGGTCTGTGCACTCTGGTTATCGCTGAAAAGCCGCAGTAGCCGAGTTTCCACATCGCGGACGCGTTCGTCGATGTATTCCTTTAGGCGTGTTTCGAGCGCGTTCATACCGGCATCGAAATCAGCTTTGGTCAGAGGAAGATTGTTATAAGACATGGCGTGGACAGCTACTATTTTCGCCGATTGTGGCCTTTGCGACAACTGCAATAGGGGACGATAATACTTTGGGGCGCGCCGAGCGTATACTCTTCATGCCTGAACCGGTTCTATGCAAGATCTGCGGGAAACGGCGCGCCAAGCGTGCTTGTCCTGCCATCCACGGCGACATCTGTCCCTTATGCTGCGGCATGGAGCGGGAAGTTTCGCTGTCGTGTCCGCTTGAGTGCGAGTATCTGCAGGAAGCGCACCGCCGCGAAAAGCCGCTCGCCGTGCCGGAGAATCGGTTTTCGAATGTTGACGTCACGGTCACCGAAGAGTTCATCCGCGCGCACGAAGAACTGCTGCTCTTCTGCGTCTATTCGTTAGTTCAAGCCGCTTTGCGAACGCCCGGGTGCCTTGACGTTGATGTGATGGCCGCGCTGGAGGCGCTGATCCAGACGCATCGCACGCTGGAATCGGGACTGTTTTACGAGACGAGGCCGGAGAATTCATTGGCAGCAGGAGTGCAGCGACAAGTGGCGGCTTCGCTGGCCGATTATCAAAAGGCGAGGGAAGAGCGCGAAGGATTGCCCAGCGTACGGAATGCCGAAATTTTGGCCGTTCTCGTATTCCTGCACCGGGTGGGGCAGCAGAACCAAAACGGGCGGCCGCGCGGGCGGATGTACCTTGATTTGCTGCGCCATATGACCCCCGACATGGACGCGGGAGTCGAAGAGAGGGCTCCAAGCATCATTCTATAGAGGGAGGGAAATCACGCTGAAAGCAAAGCTGCTCGGCTCAAGGGAGCTTGCCCCGGAAGTTCATCACTTCGAATTCGAAGTGCCGGGAGTAAAGGACTTTGCGTTTACGCCGGGCCAGTTCATATCGGTTTTAGACCGGGAACGCGGGAAAGAGGTTACGCGCGCCTACTCCATCGCATCGCCTCGGGGTGGTAACCGCTTCGAGCTATGCCTGAACCGTGTTCCTGATGGCATCGTGTCACCTTGGCTGTTCAACCTCGAACCTGGCGCCGAGGTGGAGATGCATGAACCGCTAGGTTATTTCACTCTCCGTCATCCAGGCCATCGGGCCGTCTTTGTCGCGACCGGCACGGGCATAGCGCCGTTCCGTTCCATGCTGCTGGATTATCTGCCACGCACGCATTTGGAAGCGACGCTGCTTTATGGCGTGCGTTACGAGGAAGGACTACTTTATCGCGATGAATTCGAACAGCTCGCAAAGCAATACGCTAAGTTTCATTTTCTTCCTACGGTGACTCGACCCAGTTCGTCTTGGCAGGGCAGAACCGGGCGCGTGCAAACCCATCTCGACGACGCGCTCGCGCTGCGGACTGCGGATGATCTCTTGACGACCGATGTCTACATCTGTGGGTTGAAAGAGATGGTCGACGATGTGCGGCGGGACTTGAAGCAGCGCGGGTTCGACCGTAAGCAGATCATATACGAGAAGTACGACTAATCGTCAGATTACGATTCTGGTAATTTGAGTCTGCGCGTAGATCTCCTTGGTCTGATCGAGATTAGCGAGCGTGATGCCGGGGAGCTTGGATGAGGCAGTCCCCGCCGCAACGCCCCAGCGAAGCGCATCGCTAAATGAGTTGTTGCGATCGAGCGCCCAGACAATCACGGCGGACATAGCGTCACCGGCGCCAATAGGGCAAAGCGCCTGCACCTGCGGCGGCATCACCTCCAGGACACCCTCCGTCGAAGTAGCGGCGATTACGCCGCGGCTTCCCAGCGAGAGAACAACGGACTTGGGTCCGAGCGCCTTGATACGCAGCACCGCATCGATTAGTTGTGAACGGGTAATAAGAGCCGTGTTCAGCAGACGTTCCGCTTCTGACTGATTGGGCTTCACAAGGGTCGGCTGACCCTCGAGTCCATGTAGTAAAGCGTCACCGTCAGTGTCGAGCAGCGTTTCGACTCTATGTTTGGCAGCGAGTTGGATCAGGCGCGTATAAAGATGCTCGTCCACGTCAGGCGGCAGACTGCCGCAGAGCATAAGCCAAGAGGATTGGGGCAGCCGGTTTTCGACAGCCTTTACAAGCCGATCCTGCTCGGCGCGGGACAGCTTGGGACCTCGCTCGTTCAACTTGACAGAAAGGCCACGCCGGTCCGAGATGGTGAGGTTGACGCGAATGTTGCTGCGGATTTTGACGATTTCTTTGCCAAAGCGATCCTTCTGCAACTCCTCTTCGAACTTGCGGCCCACTTCGCCGCCGGAAGTGGTAATGGCTACGGCGTTGCCGCCGAAGCTAGTGAGCACGCGTGCCGCGTTAATGCCCCGTCCGCCCGCCGATTCGGTGGTGGATTCGATGTAAGCACGGTCTTCGAATACCAGACCGTCCACTGTGACAATTCGGTCGAGTGCTGGATTTACAGTCAGCGTTAAGATCGATTTGCTCATTCGGGCGTGGAACTTCAGGGTAGCAACGGAGACGGGATTTTACGAAACAAACTCCTCAGTCCGAGGTTAGGAGGGCCGGCTCCGGGTCGACATCTTGGCTCCCAACATACCTCCCAGGCCAGGCAGCAACGTTAAGAATAAGAACGAGATGGGGAGGCTGACGAGTAACTGCACGACGAAATCGTGTTGACTGAGGGTAAGAAACTTTGACGCCTGCGGCAATTGCGCCCAAGCGGCCTTGAGTTGCTGCCAAGCTTCAGCATTCGACACGACAAGCGCTGTTAAGGCGCAGAGGATCGCGACAACGAGGAATAACCAAAGACCGGTCATCCATCCCAGGCGGGCACCGGCAGCGGTAGTGAAGGGCTCGGTTGACTGGCTCCGGTATACTCTTGCCGCTACGAAGCCGGCCCCACAGAGCACCAGCGGGACCAGGGGCGGTATCAGGAGGCCAACGGCCATCATGCCGATGAGAGTGCCGCCGGCAACGAGCAGGCTGATCAGAACCGCGCGGGAGTTTCTGAAAGAGATGCCCGTCGGCGCGCGCGCGGCGAGAGGGGGAGCGAGGGGCGCTTGAGCGGGACCAGGAGCAGCTTCTTGAGCGCTGATACGGGCGACATCCTCCTCAAATTGAGGCTTGCCGCATTTGTGGCAGAAGCGCGCGTCATCGGGGAGGACGGCTCCGCAGGTACAGCGTGGTTGCACATCTTTAGTTTACGGCGTCGTTACAGGCCCGGGTGATGGGGCTTTTACCAAACGAACCCAAATTGGGTTCGTTTTTTCAAATGGCCGGTAAGATGGCTAGGGAACCAGGATGCCGCCGCCGAACCTATTAGTCGTTTGTCCGCCTGACCATTACGTGCTAAGGAATTTCGAGCCCCTCGGCAAGGCAGCTAACATCACGATCGGCAGCGACCTGGCGACGCTGGACAAGGCTGCACCGGACGCGGAGATCATCTTGTACTCGGGCCTGACGGGCCAGGCGACGCCGTTTGGGGAAGTTTGGAGCCGGG
>CAXUCT010000201.1:0-6432 GCA_964249415.1 uncultured Bryobacteraceae bacterium
TGGCTTCTTCGTGCAGATGAATCATGTTTATAGACTCCTGGGCCAGGGCAATGAAGCCAATGCCGATGAGCGGCAGCGTCAGAACCGCCCATAAGATGAGCGAGAAGCGCTTGGCGTGCGCGGCGCCCAGCCCGAACATGATCAGCGTGTGCGCCGTCACCCATTGGAATGAGCCCAGGTTGCCGGGGGCTTGCGGCACGATGCTGCTCAGCCGCAGCAGGACCAGCATGGTGAAGGATGCGGTCCACGGCACCGCCAGGTCGCTAGCGCGCACGAGCAGGTAAATCGGAAGCAATTGCGCCAGCATGTATACGCCGCTGACCGCAAAGGAAGAGTAAAGATAACCGGAGTGGCCGATCAAATGCAAATCTTCGATAAGGGTTCTGAACCAGCGCGGCCAAGCCATGCCGAAGAACAGGTCAATGGATTGCTTCTGGGCATACATGCCATATCCAAGAATGGCAGCGCAGAGCACAACCATGACGCCCAGAATGTAGCCGCCCTTCACAAGAACACCCGGCAGCTTGCCTACATGCAGCGTATAGGCGAAGCAGGCAATAAGCCAAATGCCATCGAAGATGCGCTCAATTAAGGCAGACGCGAAGGAGACCGAAAGCGGAAGCCCGGCGGATTTGGAGAGCAGGAAACAGCGAATCAGCTCACCAGCGCGTAGCGGGAGCACCTCATTCGCAAATAGGCCCACATAGATGGCTTCCACCGCATGCGCGAAACGGACGGGTTGCACAGGGGTCAGCAACAGCTTCCAACGCCAGCCGTGCAGCAGGTAAACAACGACGTTAGAGAGCACGGCAAACGCCACCCAGCGCCAATGCATATGCCGGGCTTCAAACCATATGTGTTGGAGGCCGGCTCCGTTCAGAACCCAGACCATGCAGACCAGCGAGATCAGATTTGTGAGGATGATGAACACCCACGATCTGAACTTCCGGCTGCGCTTAGCAGGCGTCACAGACGCGGCATGCGTGCTCAAACAACCTCATGATAACGCCCAAATAAGAATGTCCGGTTAACTGGTGACCGGCAGGTAAAGCCCCATGGCAGCTTTCGTTTTGCGAACGGTGTCTTCGGCCAGAGGCATCACTCGCTTGCTGCCCTCGCACAGCACCGAATCGATGTAAGAAGAGTCCTCCGTGACCTCGCGATAGCGCTGTTGGATGGGTTCAAGCCGGGCAATCACTGCCTCTGCTACACGCTTTTTAAAATCGCCGTAGCGCATGCCCGTAACATTCTCTTTCGTGACGGAAGCGTCGCAGGCTTGGGCGATGCTCAGCAGGTTGGCAATGCCCGGACCAATGTTTTCAGGATCTATCGCAGACTGTGAATCCGTGGTCGCGCGCGCGATCTTCTTTTGGATCACCTTCGGCTCATCAAGCAGCGCAATGGCGTGGCCCGACGCCGTGGCCGACTTGCTCATCTTCTGCGTTGGATCGTCCAGGCCCATAATGCGCGCGCCTATTGCGGGAAGCTGCGTAGCGGGCATCACGAATGTCTCGCCGTAGAGTGAGTTGAAGCGTTGCGCAATGTCGCGCGCCAACTCCAGGTGCTGCGCCTGGTCCTCGCCCACGGGAACGATGCTGGCCTGGTAAAGCAGAATGTCGGCCGCCATCAAAACTGGATACTGCAAAAGACCCGCGCCGATGGTGTCCTGCTTTTCGGACTTGGCCTTGAACTGGGTCATGCGATACAGCCAACCAAGCGGAGTGACGCAAGTCAGCAGCCACTCGAGTTCGGCGTGGCCCGGAATGCTTGATTGAACGACAATAGACGAGTGCTCCGGATTAATTCCCGCCGCGATGAACAGAGCGGCGGTTTCTCGAATTTTCGCGCTCAGCTCTGCGGGTCGCTGGTAAACAGTAATAGCGTGCAGATCGACAATACAAAAAATGCTTTCGTAGTTGCCTTGAATCTCGGCCCAGTTCTTCAGCGCTCCCAAATAATTGCCAATGTGAAGCTGACCACTGGGCTGAACGCCAGATAACACCCGTGCTTTCATGAAGAGCGAATCTTTATCGTAAGGGATGTCTACACTTACTACTCACGCGAGCAAACAAAGACCTTCGGTAGATGTAGAAGTCGAAAAGCTGGTCTACGGCGGCGATGGCCTCGCCCGCGTAGATGGGCAGGTGATGTTGATTCCATATGTGCTGCCGGGGGAGCACGTCTTGACCACTCCGGAGCGCGCGAAGACGGGACTACTTCGCGGACGCGCCCAGCAAGTGCTTCAACCGGCTCCGCAGCGCGTGACGCCACGCTGCGAATACTTTGCCAACTGTGGCGGCTGCCATTACCAACATGCGCAGTACGCGTTTCAACTCGAACAGAAACGGGAGATCCTGCGAGAGACACTTCGGCGCCTCGGAGGCTTTACTTATGAGGGCGAAATTCACGTCGTCAGCGGCCAACCCTGGCATTACCGCAACCGTATCCAGCTACATTTCAGCAATCGGCAAGCCGGATTTCACAAGGCCGGCTCGCACGCGCTGTGCGCGATTGACCATTGCTATATCTCTTCTCCGGTTTTGGTGGACGCCATTGCAAAGCTGCAAGCCGCGGCAAAAGAGCCGCAGTGGCCCGAGTTTGTGCGCTCGGTGGAGCTATTCACGAACGAGACGAATCTGCAGCTAAACATACTTGATTCAGCGCGGCCCGTAGCGGCGCGATTTTTTGAGTGGTGCGCGCGTTTGCTTCCGGCGCTAAGCAGCGGTCCGATTGAGTATGCAGCCGCCGGGCAGCGCTACCGAATCAGCCGCGGCTCTTTCTTTCAGGTAAACCGTTTCCTGGTTGACGCTCTGGTGGAAGAAGTTCTAGGTGATTCGCAAGGTGGGCGCGCAGCGGACCTCTATGCTGGCGCGGGTCTGTTTTCGTTGGCCTTGGCCCAGCGCTTCGCAAACGTTGACGCAGTGGAGCGCGGCGGCCCTGCTTTTCGCGATCTGGAGTGGAACGCGATCCAGGCCGGCGGTGTAGTGCGGCCAGTAAAAGCGTCGGCTGAAGAGTTTCTGCGCAACGTGACCGATGCGCCAGACCTCATTGTTGCCGACCCGCCGAGAGCCGGCCTGGGTAAAGAAGCCACCGGCGAACTGCTGCGAATCAAAGCATCCAACTTGAAGCTGGTAAGTTGCGACCCCGCCACGCTCGCGCGTGACGTGAAGAAGTTACTCGACTCCTACCGCATTGATCGGCTTACGTTAGTCGATCTGTTCCCCGAGACCTATCACTTCGAAGTTGTCGTGCATTTAAGAATATGAGCGTACCGGGCGCACGGTCCAACGGCAACAGCCAGTTCTAATCCAAGGTAAATGTGGACCGCTCTTTTAAGATCCCTCGAATAGCCTCGGCTTGCCCGTGACGTTCCCGTGCTTCTTCACGCAGCCGCTCACTGAAAGGTCCTTCCAAGGTCTTAGCCAGGCGCGTTGCCAGAGAAGCGCCTTCCTCCAAGCTGTTAACCGCGCCATACAGCGCCTGCTCCTGTGCGGCGAACTGCTCGGAAAGCATGCTCTTGGCTGAAAATACGTGGCCAACACGGCACCGGAACTCCGTTCCTTTATCACGCGGCAGCTCCCAGACGGGCCCTCGACAGTCAGGGCATCTTAGATCAGTTAACTGCGGATCCACGTTAGTGCTCGCCATCTGAGTACCGTTGTACTCTCGCTCTTGAGATGCCAGCCGAGTGAGAAGCGCTCCCATTTCCGCGATATTAACTATATATTCGGCTTCAACCTCGCGCAATGCGCTCAGCGGCATGGATGGGAAAGCGGCTTCTTCCGGGTTCTGTATCACTGCGACGCCGCCGCGCCGCTTTACTTCCCACATGCCCGCAGTCCCGTCATCCAACTCACCGGTGAGCACAACAGCTCGGACCCGCTCGCCATAAGCTAGAGCGGCGGACCGGAACATCACATTGATACATGGCCTGTGGTGTTGCTCCTTGGGGCCACGACTTAAGTGCATATGCTTGTGTTCGATCACGAGATGGTTGTCGGGAGGGGCGACATAGATACGGCCGCTTTCGATCTTTTCGCCGTCTTTTGGATGAGCCGCAAGCAGCGGGCCCGCACTGGTCAGAATCTCCGGCAGTAAGCTTTTTATTCGCGGCGCAAGGTGAAGTGCAACAAACAAAGTACCGGGAAATTCGGGCGGCAACTGCCGGACAAGCTGTTGCAGTGCTTCTACGCCCCCTGCGGAAGCTCCAATGACGAAAATATTCTGTTTGGGCATGAGATGGGCTTAAGTGGCTGGCCAATGGGGCACGTGGCTGAAGAGCTTGCCGCCCTCCCGCAACACCGAACGAATGTTCATTGTGTCATGTTTCATACTGAACAATACCCGACGCCTCGAATGACCCTTGCCCATTACTGCTGAGACCATCAGCCAGATGAACGCTACTATGCCGAACGTTCTAATTCAAAATTTTCGCCAACGCCCCTACGCCTCTGCTGTTGTCTGCTTATGTCTGCTAGCGGCTTTGGCTTATTTGCCAACACTGCTCTTTTCGCTGTCTACAGACCCGCTCGTCTTCGATGCCGGCGTGACCGGCGGAACGCGCCGGGGTCGCATCCCTGGAATCCCCGTCATTGATCCGAACGCGGGTACAACTACGGAAGCGCTGGGGACGCTGTCGGCGGAGAACTGGATGCATGGCAAAATCCCTTGGTGGAACCCGTATGCCGGCGTGGGGCTACCGCTTGCCGCCGAGATGCAATCCAGCTCGCTGTTTCTGCCGTTTATCCTTCTGCTGCACTTCAGCAAAGGCGTGATCTATCTTCGAATCGCCATGCAGGTGCTGGCCGGTGTCGCGACCTTTGCGTTACTGCGGCAATTGCGTTTGTCTAATTTTGCCGCTTTCCCAGGTTGCGTTCTCTACGCCTTCAACGGTACGTTTGCGTGGTTTCAGCACGCTCCGATTCTCCCCCTGCCCTTCTTGCCGCTGCTGTTGCTTGGCATTGAACGCGCATGGGAATCTACCCGGAAAAAGCGGCCCGGAGGATGGACTCTCATCGCCATTGCCATCGCCTTCTCGTTGTATTCCGGCTTTCCGGAAACCGCTTACGTTAATGGTTTGCTGGCGGCGGGATGGGTTGGGGCGCGCCTGTTTTCTTTGCCTGGGCGCGTTTGGCCTCGCTTCCTCTCGAAAAGCGCAATCGGCTGTGCGCTGGGCGTCGTGCTCGCCGCTCCAGTACTTCTTCCCTTCCTCGAATACCTCAACCATTCCGCACTCCAGCACGGGGGCTTTCGAGATAATTCGATCCCTCCCTCCAGCTTCGTGCAACTGCTGCTTCCCTATGTTCTCGGTCCCATCAATGGATTTCTCGCGGCGGACAGTACCGTCGAACTGCTCGTTGACTGGGGCAACATCGGCGGCTATCTGGGGTTGACTGCTGTATTCCTGGGGACAATGGCGCTCTGGAGCGGCAGCCGGGAAAGGGCGCTGCGGGTACTGCTTGTGGCGTGGACTGTTTTGATGGTCGGCCGTAGTGTCGGCGCCCCCGGCTGCGTGGCTGTTTTTCACTTGATTCCGGCTCTCGAACGCGTGGCTATATTCCGCTATGGGCTCCCGTCTTGTGAGATGGCGCTAGCCATTCTGGTTGCCTTCTTCCTTGAGGATTGGCTTCGAGGACGAGTTAAAGCAAAAACTCGAGTACTGCCTGCACTGGCCGTAGTGATTGTGCTGGTAAGCGCCGGATTCCGGCTGAGTGGGCCTTTGGTTCACCGCCTCTTGCTCGGCGGTCCCCGTTATCACATGTGGCTTATCGGCTCACTGCTTTGGGCGTCGGCGCTGCTGGCGGTTGTCGCGCTGCTCTGCGGGTCGCAGCCGCATGGGCGGCAGCGCTTTGCCATGGGAACCGTGTTGGCCGGAGAGGCGGTCGTGCTGTTTGCCATGCCGCTGTTATCCGGTCTTCGCAACGTGAAGATCGACCTCGGGCCGGTCGTGTTCCTGCGTGCCAATCTTGGGTTGCAAAGGTTCTACTCAATCGGTCCAATTCAACCCAATTACAACGCCTTCTTTCAGATTGCTTCGGTCAACCACAATATGGTTCCGGTCGACGATATCTGGGTGAAGCACATACAGAAAACAATGGACTCGGGAGTTTTACCAGCGACGTTTACGGGCGACTACCCAGGCCCGCAGGTAAATCGCGAAGAAGCGTTGCGAACCAATTTGGCGGCGTTCGAAGATTCAGGCGTCAAGTATATAGTCGCGCCCCCGGACAGCGATCCGCTAATGTTCAAGATTAACTTGCCGCATCAGGTGGAGACGAATATGCCAAGCGATCTTCGGCGAGATGAGAAGATGTCCGGTCCTTTGCCCTGGAGTTCGGTCAAGCAAGGCTCCGTCGAAAGTGTGGGCACCTATATCAACTCGTACGGGGGGAAGGCTGTAGGCAAGCTGGAATTGGAGTTATGTTCGCGGAC
>CAXUCT010000201.1:6442-8074 GCA_964249415.1 uncultured Bryobacteraceae bacterium
CCTTCTAGGTGCGTCTGACAATGCAATTCTTTACATTCCGCTAGACCACAGCCTGCAGGTGACCTCTGGCGAGCGACTTCGTTTTACCTTCACGCGGACCGGCGGGGACTATCCACTGGCAATCTGGATTTGGCCCTGTATCGGAGACCAGTTCGCAACACAGCTTCCGGGCGGCCGTTCGGTTCGCCTGCAGCCCGCCATCACACTCGTCTATAACGAAATTGGATCGGGTACGAGAGCGGTGTTTCAGAGCCGGACGGCCAAAATTTTCGAGCTTTCCCATCCGGCCCCGTACTTCGAAGCGAGCGGCGAATGTATTGTCAAGCCCGAATCGCGGCTAAGCGTTCGCCTGACCTGCCGCACTCCGGCGAAACTGCTGCGGCGCGAGTTGTTCTATCCGGGGTGTCGCGACTATATTAACGGCCGTCCCGCAGCCAAGCTCCAAGCCCATTCCATCTTCCAAATGGTGGATGTTCCTCCGGGCGAGTCTCAGGTCAACTTCGAATATTCGCCCACAAACATAAGTTGGGCTTACTGCGCCGCTTTGGCGGCATTATTGTTACTGGCGTATCGCGCAGCGAAAACGTTCAGCCTGCGGGATCCACAGATCACGGATTCGGCAGACCGGGATTTATGGGCAGCGGTTCCGCCGGCAATTGAGAATCGGGAAAGCCGCGCACTAAGTTGAACGTTCGCTCCCAGCGCGTTCGAGTGAAGAAATGCTGACCGAGATCGACGAGGTCCGAAATCATCGATCCCGCCGATGTGCCCATCAATTCTTCTGTAGAGGCTCGATACGACCAGTAAATCAGGAACGGCTTACCCACTATATTCTGCCTGGGCACGAATCCCCAAAACCGGCTGTCCGAGGAGTTGTCCCGGTCGTCTCCCATCGCGAAATACATGTAGTGGGGACCACCAACTCGCCGCCAATAACGTCCTCCCTCAGCATCTGGCTTTGCGCCTCTCGCGCAGGCTCTTCCTTCACAGGGCGGCAACACTCGCTAGGAAAATTGTCCATCGCCGGGTCGTACGCGTACTTGTGGTACACATACGGCTCGTTCAGTCTGATGCCGTTCCTATAGACGACACCGTTGGATATTTTCAAACGGTCGCCCGGCACACCAATCAGGCGTTTCACTAGCGTCTCGTCAATATTAGGTGGATACCGAAATACAATAATGTCTCCGTGTTTTGGCTCCTGATAGGGCAACAAGCGCCTGCTGATCGGCCCCGCCGGTGCATAGGCCAACTTGTCCACCAAAAGATGATCGCCAACCAGAAGAGTATCTTGCATGGATCCCGTGGGTATCACGAAACCCTGAGCTAACGTTGTTGTCCCAAACAGAAGGAGGAGTATGGTGACTGCCCACTCTGCGATACCATTGCGTCTCTGCGGAGCTGCGTGCGTCTTAGTCGTTCTTACAGCATTTCTTCTATCGGACATCTGATTGCTCCATTATCGTTAGTTCCGTCGTGCTCGCAAACTCTAACTTCACTAACCTTTCCGCAAAGCCTGAATTACTCCGCTCCACTTACGCGTGAACAGTTCCGCAATCGTCAACGCGATTGCAAGAGCCATCATAAGGGGCCAAAGCTGCCACGATGTATAGATAGCGCGTCCTCCTGAAT
>CAXUCT010000202.1:0-8073 GCA_964249415.1 uncultured Bryobacteraceae bacterium
GACGCCCCTAAGCCCGCGTTTTACGTTGCCAACCGTGCCCATCATGCGGATGTGGGAGGCATGTATCCGGGATCGATGGGACTGTGCCGCGAGATCTGGCAGGAAGGCGTGCGGATTCCCCCCGTGAAATTGGCCGCGCGCGGCATTACGAACCAGGCGTTGTTCGATCTGATCCTCAGCAACGTGCGCACGCCGCGAGAACGGCAGGGAGACTTGACGGCGCAGATAGGCGCTTGCCGGATTGGGGCTGAGCGGGTAACAGAACTGATTGCGAAGTACGGTTTGGATCGAGTGGAACGGAACGTCGCTGCGCTTCTGAGCCACTCCGAGCAATTGATCGGAGCCGAACTGGAGCGGCTGCCCGAAGGCGTTTTTAGCGCCGAAGATTTTCTCGACAGCGACGGTGTAACGGACGATCCGATAAAGATAGCGGTCACGATCAAAACCGATCCGAAACGGAGGCGAATTCGTTTTGACTTCAGCGAATCCGCGCTACAGGTATCGGGCAGCTTAAACGCTGTCGCGGCAATTACCTATTCAGCGGTGTTCTATGTGCTCCGGTGCTTGTTGCCCGAAGAAGCTGCTCCCACCGCGGGATTGATGCGACCAGTAGAAGTGATAACTCGTCCGGGGACGATCGCGGACGCTCGCTTGCCCGCAGCGGTGGCGGGCGGAAATGTGGAGACGTCGCAACGAATCACCGATGTACTGCTGCGGGCGTTCGCAAAGATTTTGCCGGATCGCATTCCTGCCGCGAGTTCGGGCACGATGAACAACCTGACGATTGGCGGAGTGGATCTGCGTAGCAGTGGAACTGGTCGCGGTGAAGCGTTCGCCTATTACGAGACCATCGCGGGGGGCTCGGGAGCTGGTCCGCATTCAGAAGGCGTCTCGGGTGCTCACACGCACATGACCAATTCGCTGAACACGCCTGTGGAGGCGCTTGAATATGCATACCCATTTCGTGTACGGCAGTATGCTTATCGCAGAGGTTCCGGCGGCGCAGGAAAGCATAGCGGCGGCGATGGGGTGGTGCGAGAGATCGAGTTGTTAAGCGCGGCGCAAATTACGCTGCTGACGGATCGCCGCGTGTTTCCGCCATACGGCTTAGAGGGCGGCGCACCGGGCACTACCGGTCGCAATATTCTGATCGAGAACGGCATAACGAGAGAGCTGCCGGGCAAGTGCAACATTCAGGTAAACGCCGGAACCGTGCTTAGAATAGAGACTTCCGGCGGTGGCGGATGGGGTGAAACAACGTGCAGAGAAGTCGTGAAGAGTGGATGAAAGCCGCCATCAAGCTGGCAGTGCAGAACGTTCAGTGCGGGTGCGGCGGTCCGTTTGGGGCCTTGGTGGTGAAGGACGGCAGCATTGTTGCGACCGGTGTCAATAAGGTGACCGGAACGAATGATCCGACGGCGCATGCCGAAGTCCTCGCGATTCGCGCGGCTTGCGAAGCGCTCGGCAGCTTTCAATTGGAAGGCTGCGAGCTGTATGCAAGTTGTGAGCCTTGCCCGATGTGTTTGGGCGCGATTTACTGGGCGCGCTTGTCCGCTTATTACTACGCGTGTTCACGCGCCGACGCGAAAGACGCGGGCTTCGACGACGCTCTTATTTACGAGCAGTTGCATGTTGGGCCTGAAAAACGGTCGATTCCCGGCAACTGTGTCCTGGTAGAAGGCCCGTTAGCGCCGTTTATTGAATGGGCTGAGAGCACTCAGAAGCTGCTTTATTGAAGTGGACTAATTCCGCTCCCTGACCCGGACGAGCCGGAACCAAAGGGCTGATTTATGAAGCCCGGCAGACCGCTCCCTTGCGGTCGCGGCTCGGTCAGATTCGTAAAAGTTCGAGGCATTTCCAAGTGCATTGGAAGACCCGTAATATTCGCCAATACGCACTTTGCCAAAATCTCCTACCAGTCTTAGCACGGCTGGCTCAGACGCACGCGGCGGACGAACTTGACGGCCGGGTTTTCGAATAGTTGCGCGATCACGTCGTCGGGAACAGGTTGATCGGTCTCGACGATGGAGATCGCTATCAGCGGCGCTCCAGAGTTCTTTTCGTCCGCTTCCTGGCGGCCGAGTGCAAAGTTCGCGATGTTCACTCCGTTCTTTCCGAGCACGGTTCCCAGGAAACCAATCACGCCAGGAACGTCTTGGTTTTTGGCGTACATCAAATTGCCGTCGAGCGGCGCTTCGCAAGAGATATCTTCGATTTGAAGTAGCCGGGGTTTATCGAGCACGATGGCGCCCACAGCGGAGAACGAACCTGCGTCGGACTCGAGCTCCATGCGAATGGAATCCATGTGCGCTTGTCCCGGATCGCGCTGTTCCACCACGCGGAAGCCGCGTTGCGTGGCGAGTTGCATCGCGTTGACCACGTTGGCCCGGTATTCCATTGAACGGCCCAGCACGCCAGCCAAGCCGGCGTTGCGCAGAAGCTGGGTATTGTTGTCGGCTAAACTGCCCGAGTATTCAAAACGAATGGTGTGAGCGTTACCTTCCGCAATGTGGCTCAGGAACAGGCCCAAGCGCTCGGCTAAATTCACGTACGGGCCGAGCGTTCGATACTGCTCGGCCGTGAGCGCCGGCATGTTGACTGCGTTCAGGGCGACGCCGCTCTTCAGGTAATCGATAAGCTGTTCGACAATGCGAACGCCTACAATCTCCTGCGCCTCCTCGGTTGAGCCAGCAATGTGCGGTGTCGCGACGACGGCTTCCAGTTTGAATAGAGGATCTTCACCGGGCGGCTCTTTCTCGAACACGTCAAGCGCGGCGCCTGCCACGTGACCAGCTTCAATGGCTTTATCGAGCGCGGCGGCGTCGATTAGTTCACCGCGAGCGCAGTTAACGATGCGCACACCCGGCTTCATGCCGGCGAACGCCTCCGCGTTCAGCATGTGATCCGTTTCAGGAGTGAGACCGACGTGCAAAGTGATGTAGTCGCTTTCGGCGTAGAGCTGCGGCAAACTCATCAGCTCAATGCCCAGATCGCGAGCACTTTGCGAGCTAACGTATGGATCATGCCCGAGGATGCGCATTTCGAAAGGTTTGGCACGTTTGACCACCTCGCGGCCTACACTGCCCAGGCCGATAATGCCAAGCGTCTTGCCGCGCAGCTCATTGCCTAGAAACTTCTTCTTTTCCCATTTGCCCGACTTGGTGGAGGCGCTGGCCTGCGGGACGGAACGCGCCATGGAGAGCATCAGCGCAAGCGTATGCTCGGCAACCGAGATGGCGTTGCCTCCCGGCGTATTCATGACAAGCACGCCCGCATCGGTGGCGGCTGGTAGGTCCACGTTGTCTACGCCTACGCCGGCGCGCCCGATGACGCGAAGCTTGGGAGCTTTCGCCAGAACGTCTTTGGTCACTTTTACGGCGCTACGAACCAACAGAGCATCACAATCAGCAAGGTGAGCCGCGTAGGTTTTCGGATCTGCTTCGACAACTTCCCAGCCCGCTTGGGCACGCAGTAACTCCAAGCCCGCGGGTGCGAGCGGTTCAGCGATGAGAATCTTCATTGATCAGCTGAGCGCGAGCGCTTCCTTCGGGAGAGCGACTTCAGCGTACACGTTCTGAACAGCTGCAACCCCAGCGCCGAAGCGGACGGGATAACCCTGGGCGGCGAGGATGATTTCGAGTTCAGCAACGACGGCGAACAGATCGTGAAAATCGAAGTAGCCCAGGTGAGCCAGCCGGAAGATCTGGCCCTTCATGGAACCTTGACCATTGGTGATGATAGCGTTAAAGCGGCTACGAAATTCCTTGATGATGACACCCGAATCCATGCCTGCTGGTGCGCGAACGGCCGTGACGGAGGAGCCTGGCGAAGAGGAAAACAGCTCGAGCCCCAACTCTTTCACGGCCTCCCGAGTAGCTCGCGCCAGGAGCTCTGCATTCTCGACCAGCTTATCCATTCCCAGAGCCTTGATGTACTTCAGGGCTTCGGCAAAGGCCAGCAGCAGCGAGGTATTGGGCGTCCAGGCGGACTCGCCAGTGGCGGCGTTCTTTCGTTCCCGCTTCAGATCGAAATAGTAGCGGGCGCATTTGGCGGAATCGGCCAGCGCCCAGGCTTTAGCGCCGACCGCAACAAAGGCCAGTCCGGGCGGAATCATGAAGGCCTTTTGGGAACCGCCGATGACCACATCCAGACCCCAGGCATCAATGTCGAGAGGCATAGTTCCGATGCCCGTGATCGCATCTACCACGAAGATGGCGCCGGTCTTCTTGACAGCGTGGCCCATGGCCTTGATGTCGTGCTGAGTGCCCGTGGAAGTTTCAGAGGCTTGGACAAAGACGCCCTTGATGTTCCTATTTTGCGCGAGGGCGTGTTCTACCGCTTCCGGCTGAACCGCCTCTCCATAGGGCACGGTGAGAACGGTGGACTGGAGGCCGAAAGCCTTCGTCAGTTCTACCCAGCGCTCACCGAATTTGCCGGCGGAACAGACCAGAACCTCGTCACCCGGCGAAAAGAAGTTTTGGACGGAAGCCTCCAGCGCGCCGCTGCCCGATGCAACCAGCACCAGGACGTCATTTGCCGTGCCTAGAACGATCTTCAGATCGGCAAGCACTTGCTTGTACAGGTTGCGGAAATCTTCCGTCCTGTGATGGATATCCGAACCCATCATGGCGTGCAAGGCAGCAGGCAGAAGAGGCGTCGGGCCGGGCGTCAGGAGACGTTGTTTCTTAATGTGCATGGGGAGCGGTGAGGCCGTGGGGAACCTCCAGAATATCGCACGCGCGCGTTGCATTGGCCCGGAGGTAGCAGGGCGGAAGAAGACGGGCCAGAAGCGGGAAGCGTGTACAATTTTGAGCAATGGCGCTTCTCGACAAAGTACAAAAAGACATGGTCGAGGCCATGAAGGCAAAGGAAGAAGCGCGTTTAGGCGCGCTGCGGATGATCAAGACCGCGCTAAAGAAACAGGAGGTCGACTCCATGAAGCCTTTGACGGACGAGACGGAAGCGCAGGTGATGAACACGCTGCTGAAGCAGCGGCGGGAATCGGCCGAGCTTTTCCGCAAGGGTGGCCGGGAGGAGCTGGCGGTGAAAGAAGAGGCCGAGATCCGGGTGATAGAAGGTTATCTCCCCTCGGCAGCCAGTTCGGCCGAGTTGGAGGAAGCGGTTGCGGCGGCCATCGCGGAGACGGGCGCGACGTCCGCGAAGCAGATGGGCACGGTGATGAAGGCGGCCCAGACGAAATTGGCGGGAAAGCGTTTGGACGGTAAGGCGCTAAGCGAACTGGTGAAGGGGAAGCTTGGCTCGTAAGTAGGAAACATGGGCGCATTCCGTTGCGATGCTCATGGCGGAGTGAGTTTTTCTGTTGATTCAACCAACAGCGAACGACTAATGTGAGGCACAAGCGTTGTGGTCGCGTAGGGTTAGTGCGCCGAGATTTCAAGTAGCTCCGCTAAATACTGTTTCCAAACGACAGCGCGGGTATGCGTCGAGTGGCCGCGTGTTTCGTCCGTGATCGGCAGGAGCACAAAGCGGCCGTGCTTCACGCGCGCAATATCACGCTGTGCAATGCCGAGTTCCGGAGGATTGATAAGGTCATCCGCCGAATTAATAAACATTACCGGCGCTTGGATCTTTTCGAGATCTGCAGACGGGTCGTAATCGTGCGAAGCGGCTACAGCATACAGCAGGTCGTTGGCGTCTAGCGATTTGCCACGCGCCCCGATTTGCTGCGCCAGGTATTCGTCCGCAAGCTGCGGAGTAGAAGCTGTCTTTTGCATCTGCAGCGGGCTACTGCCGGCGATGATCAACATGTCGATGGCGGTGATAAGGCTGGGAGGCTGCTGCCGGTAATCGCCGTGCAGCCATTGCGGGTCATTCCTTATGGCATCGATCAGCATTTTGCGCCAGATTCGATTTCTGCCGGCGATCGGCTCGGGCAGGCAGGCGAGCGGCATGAGAGCATCCATAGTGGCCGGATACTGTTCGCCCCACATCCAGGCGTGCATGCAGCCCATGGACGTACCCAAGATGAGACGCAAGTGGTCGACATGCAGGCCTTCGGTGACGAGACGGTACTCGGCCTGAAGCATGTCGGCATAGCCATATTCAGGGAAGTGTGTATGCAGGCCGTCGCTGGGCTTCGACGACGCGCCGTGGCCGATATCGTCCGGCAGAATGATGAAATACTTGGCGGCATCGAGTAGCTGCCCCGGTTGAAACAAGACGTCGCGGAACTGCGGCGACATGAATTGAACGCCGCTGCCGCTCGTGCCATGAAGAAGGAGAACGGCGTTCGAGACGTGGCCTTGCGCATCGCGCGCGGGCTGCCCGAGCGTGGTGTAGTGAAGCTTCAGTTTGGGCAGCTGCCGGCCATTCGTGAAGTGAAAATCGGACAGGGAGAAGTCGCCGCCCTGTGGAGTTTGAGCCGCAAGCGAAACGAAGCACGCAAACCCGAGCATGCAGGCAGGTAGGGCTCGGTGAGCAGTCTCATGGAATCGAGGTTTCTGAGCAAGTAATTTCATAGGACGTAGAACTTTCCGGGGTAGCCAGCCCGCTTGTGCTTAGAGCGATTGGGGATGTAAGGTTTGACTAAATGGAAGTCAGCATGCAGCCGATGAATTAGAACGGAGGCTTTTACTAGGCTATGTCATTTGGTTTATACATTCTGGGTTACGTGATTCTGATTGCGGGACTGGCGTTGGGGGCTTACTATATGCACGTTCCCTCGCATTGGGTCGCGGTGGGAGTGCTGGTGTTGGTTGGGATTGGCGTGGCCAGTGGCGTGGCCAAAACGCGGCAGAAAGACCCCTCCTGATAACCGGCGAGTGGCTGAGGGGAACATTTAGGCGCCCGGTTTCGTACCCTGACTCGAGAAGAGGTTAGCAGATGAAACCAATACTGTGGATTTTTGGGCTCACGCTTTTGGCGTTCGCTCCTTTGACTGCGACGGCAGAGGAGTGGAACAAACACTGGGCGGTTGGGCCAAAGCCGGAGTTGCATATTCACGCCGGTGATGCGGCCGTAATTGTCGTAGCCGGCAGCTCGAACGGCATTGACGCGAACCTAATCACGCGCGGTTGGCCCATAGGCGCGTCGGGTGTTGAGGTAACGGAACACCAGATGCGCAACTCCGTTGAGATTGGGATCAAAGTGCCGCAGACGCATTTTAACGTTGGAGTGCATGAGATTCGGCTGGAGGTCCGCGTTCCGCGAGAACTGACGGCTGAGATTCATACAGGCGACGGTTCCATCCGATTAGAAGGGCTGCATGGCACGATTCGAGCGAATACCGGCGATGGCAGCATTCAGGGAGAGGACTTGGACGGCAGCCTGGATGCGCAGAGCGGGGATGGAAGTTTGCACATTGCTGGACGCTTTGACAGCCTTAACCTGCACACGCAAGATGGATCGGTGGAACTGAGCGCCGGCCCTGGCTCACGCATGCAGTCGGACTGGCGAGTGCAGACAGGCGACGGCAGTGTTCGTCTCACAGTGCCGCGCGATTTGGCAGCGGATGTCGATCTGCATACCGGCGACGGCAGCATTAGGTTGGAAGGGCCGGCGCTCTCGGTGATGGGTACACAGAGAGAGCGTGAGGTGCATGGGAAACTGAACGGCGGCGGTCCGCTGTTCACGGTGCGAACCGGCGATGGATCGATCACGGTGAGCTCGTAGCTTCACGTTGCGCCCGAGGCCGGGAACCCAAACCGCTTCTTCCGGTCGTCGGCAGGGGCTTCGATCAGATGCTGAATGGTTTCAAAAACTGCCTGAATCTGCTGTCCCTGCTCGCTTTGGCGCCACTCGAGATCCTCAAGCCAGCGCGCAATCTCTTCGTGCGTGGTGAGCAGCTGCCGCAGCCGGACAAAGGTGCGCATAATCGCGATATTGACCTCGATGGCTCTGTCGCTACGCAAGACGGTAGAGAGCATCGCGATACCCTGCTCGGTGAATGCGTAGGGCAAGTAGCGGCGCCCGCCGCGCCCTTCGTTTGAGGTTGCAAATTGCAACCTCAAAGATTCCACCTCTTCTACTGTCAGCTGAAACATGAAATCTTCCGGGAAGCGCTTTAAGTTGCGGCGCACCGCTAAATTCAGATTCTTGGTCAGTACTTCATAC
>CAXUCT010000203.1:0-8058 GCA_964249415.1 uncultured Bryobacteraceae bacterium
GAGACGATGTCCAGAAAGGAGAATTATTGCTGAAGGTTCTTAGCAATGACATTGCGAATGCGTTTCAGACCTATAAGCAAGCCATTGCTGACGAGAGACTGGCTCAAACGCAGTTAAAGCGCGCCAAACTGCTTTATGATCGCGGGGCGATTTCGCTGAATGATTTACAGATAGCGGAAGACACCGAAGAGAAGGCACAAGTGACGGTGGATACCTCGGCGCAGGAGATTCGAACGTTGGGAGGCGACCCCAGCAAAGACGATGCAGTGGTGAGTGTTTACTCACCGGCCACGGGAACGATTGTGGAGCAGAACGTCGTGCAGTCCGCAGGTGTCCATACGCCAGACAATCAGGCAAACCTATTTACTATTGCCGATTTGTCGAAGGTATGGGTGATCTGCGACGTTTATGAAAATGATTTGCCGGCTGTGCGACTGGGCGATGGCGCCGATGTGCAGCTAGATGCATACCCGGACCGTATTTTTCACGGGCAGATCAGCAATATTGGGAAGGTTCTCGATCCGGCTATTCACACGGCCAAGGTTCGAATAGTGCAGGCGAATCCCGGAATCATGCGATCCGTAATGTTTGTCACTGCGACGTTTTATGGCTTGCATGAGCACCCTTATGCGGCCGTTCCCAGCGAAGCAGTTTTGCATCTGCACGACCGGGATTGGGTCTTCGTGCCGGCTGGAAAAGGAGAATTCCGTAGAACGGAAGTGCATGGGGGCGAGATCGCGAGCGGACAGCAAGACATTTTGTCGTGCATTGCACCGGGGCAAAAGGTAGTGAACGACGCATTAGCTTTAAGCGCCGAAAGCGAGCAATGAACCGGATTCAGAAATGCGACGCGACGCCTACCGAGCGGAGGAGAAGTAATGATTCGAGGGGTAGTCGATTTTGCTCTCCGCAACCGGCTGCTGGTTTTGGGGCTGACGGTGATGTTGTTGGTGTGGGGCGGTATCGCCTTTCACAACCTTCCTATAGAGGCCTATCCGGACGTGGCGAACAACTATGTCCAAATCATTACGCAATGGCCGGGGCGTGCCGCCGAAGAAGTGGAACAACAGGTCACGATTCCGATCGAGATTCAAATGAACGGCCTTCCGCACCTGGAGCATTTGCGTTCCGTTTCCATTTTCGGATTATCAAGCGTGATGCTTATTTTCGACGATGATTCGGTGAACGACTGGAACCGGGAGAAAGCTCTTGGGCGGCTGGCGCAAGTGACGCTTCCGAACGGGCTGCAACCGCAGATGGGAACGGACTACAGCCCTGTAGGACAGATTTACTGGTACACACTTAAGAGCACGAACCCGCAGTATGACCTGATGGAGCTGAAATCCATTGAAGATTGGACGCTGGAGAAGCAGCTAAAGTCGGTTCCGAACGTTGTGGATGTTGCTAGCTTCGGTGGGACAACACGTGAGTACCAAGTGCGTATTGATCCAGACAAGCTAATTGCGTATGGACTGGGCATCAGCCAACTGGAGCAGCAGTTGACGAACAATAACGTCAACGCCGGAGGGGGGTTTATCCAGGAAGGCAGGCAGCAGGTCAACATCCGGGAAGTAGGTTTGGTGAACAGCGCCCAAGATATAGCTAAAGTGGTCCTCACGGCGCAGCATGGCACGCCGATTCATGTGGGTGATGTTGCTGTGGCCGCGCAAGGACCGAAGGTTCGCTTAGGGCAAATCGGAAAAGCGATTCACCGCGAAGATGGGCAGATTGTGGATAGCCCGGACGTGGTAGAAGGCGTTGCACTATTGCGAAAGGGCGCTGAATCAGAGGCAACCCTGACAGCGATTCACGCGAAGGTAACGGAATTAAACGACCATCTGCTTCCTCCGGGGGTGAAGATTGTTCCATTCCTCGATCGAAGCAATCTGCTTCATTACACCACCCATACCGTACTACACAACCTAACGGAAGGGATTGTGCTGGTGGCGATCATTCTATTTCTGTTTTTGGGGAATGCCCGTGGGGCGCTCATCGTGGCACTGACGATACCTTTCTCGCTGCTGTTTGCATCGATTTGTCTCGACTTGGATAAGGTTCCAGCGAACCTATTGTCCATAGGCGCCTTGGACTTCGGCATGGTCGTAGATGGGGCGGTGGTCATGGTGGAGAACATCGTCCGGCACATGGGTGGACGTCATGGTGCAGAGAGGACGCCGCTCGAGACGATCCGCGAAGCAGCCTACGAAGTGCAGCGGCCGGTCTTTTATGCCATCGCGATCATTATCACGGCTTATTTGCCCATATTTACGTTGCAAGCTGTGGAGGGCCGGCTTTTTCGTCCGATGGCACTCACGGTAGCCTTTGCGCTATTGGGGGCGCTGCTCTTCTCGATCGTAATCGCGCCTGTTTTAGCTAGCCTTCTGTTCCGCAAAACGACGCGCGAATGGCACAATCCGGCGCTGGAACTCTTAATCCGGAGCTACCGGCGCGCATTGACGTGGGCCATTCACCAGAGGTTTGTGGTGTTGCTTCCCGTGATTGCGCTTTTTTTGGTAGCGGTAGGACTCTTTATCAGCGGGGCAATAGGGTCCGAATTCCTTCCGCATTTGGATGAGGGCGCTATCTGGGCACGTGGAACTCTTGCGCCCAGTACAGGACCAACGGAAGGCGCGGAGTTGATGCGACGTGCGCGGGTCGCACTTGCTGCATTTCCTGAAGTCACGCAGGTAGTATCCCAGGTAGGACGTCCAGACGATGGGACGGACGTTACCGGCTTCTTCAACACCGAATACTTCGTCGACTTGAAGCCGAAGGATCAGTGGAGGTCTGTGTTCCACCAGAACAAAGATGAGCTGATTGCAGCCATGGACCGCGATCTGTCGAAGTTTCCCGGCGTACTTTGGAACTTCTCTCAGCCGATCTCGGACAACGTGGAAGAGGCGGTAAGTGGAGTAAAAGGCGAACTGGCGGTCAAGGTTTTCGGAGCGGATCTCCAGACGTTAGAAGAGAAGGGCTCTGAAATCGTAAACGCTATGAGCCGCATCCCCGGCATAGCAGACCTTGGCATGTTCCGAGTTCTGGGACAGCCCAACTTGAATTTGGTAGTGGACCGCGAACGGGTTTCGCGATATCAGCTAAATGTCTCCGACGTACAGGATGCAATTGAGACCGCGGTGGGGGGCAAGACAGTCAGCGAAGTCTTACGGGGCGAACAGGTTTACGACCTGGTGGCTCGTTATCTTCCGCAGTATCGGAATACAAAGGACGCCATCGAGAGGGTCCGCCTCTTAGCCCCTAGTGGCGAAAGAGTTTCACTGGCGCAACTCTGCACCATCAAGACGGTCGATGGAGCTTCGGAGATTTACCGGGAATCCAACTCCCGATATGTCGCCATTAAATACAGCGTGAGAGGCCGCGACCTGGGCAGTACTGTTCAAGAAGCGATGCGCCGGATTAACAAAGAGGTGAAGCTACCGCCGGGCTATAGCCTAGATTGGGCAGGAGAGTACGAGAGCGAACAGCGCGCGAATAAGCGGTTAGCTGTGATTGTGCCGATCACGATTGCAGTCATATTCATGCTGCTCTATTCCATGTTCAGTTCCCTTAAATGGGCAGCGCTGGTCATGGTAACCGTAGTGCTGGCGCCTATCGGCGGGTTACTAGCACTGTTTTTCACAGGAACGCACTTCAGCGTATCTTCGGGTATAGGGATGCTTGCGCTCTTTGGAGTGTCCGTGCAAACGGGCGTCATCATGATTGAGTACATAAATCAACTCCGGGCGCGAGGGCACTCCGTGGGAGATTCGGCCGTCGAAGGGGCAGTCTTGCGTTTGCGCCCGATTATGATGACGATGTTGGTAGCGACATTAGGGCTGCTGCCTGCTGCCTTGTCGCGGGGCATTGGCTCGGATTCACAGCGCCCGTTTGCGATTGTGATTGTCGGCGGCCTGAGCGCGACGCTAGTGATGAGTATTTTTGTATTGCCGACGCTTTACGTTTGGATTGCGCGGGAATATGATGTATTGCCTCCCGTGGACCTCGGTTTCGAAGAGTGAGCCGCTCAATCGGCGGTTCTGCCGAACAGCCGTCCGAAAAACCGCTTCCAGCGCCACTGCTTTTCCTGGCACTCTGGAGCGGGAGCGAATCCCAGGCTGCCGTTATCGCGCTCAACCGCAAGCGATTGCAGCTCGGATCCGTCGGCCTGCACGTTTATGGTGACGAAGCTCCTGCAGCTTTCAACCGAGGCGATTTTCCAGGGGGAAGAGAGCTTTTTCGTAGGTCCCCAATCTTCGAGGAAGCGGTTTCGGTCGTAGTTTGGACAGGGACGTTCGGGCGTGCAGCCCCATTCACGGTAAGCCGCGTCGTAGTTGCGCCCGTTAACGTCAGCCAGAAAGTGCGTAACTACACTCTTTTCAGCGTGATTGTGAAAGAGCAAGTAACCGGCGAATGCCAAAATGGCAACGCCAAGGCAGCTAAGAATGATCCATTTGATAGTCCGATTTCGGCGATACTCTTCCACGCCAAAATTCTGTAGATAGCTGCCCATGAGTTCTCCTTCAACATGGACGCCCGGGAGGGCAGTTTGTTATTGCCGCTGAGTTTACTTAGCAGGATATGCTTTGTCGTAAGCGGCGGTGGCTTCCGCGGTGATGTCCAAAGTTGGCCTGTAATAGATAGTATTCGTGATGTCCATGACTACGTCGATACCACGTTGTTCTGCAATTCTCTTCACGATTTCGCTCATTTGCCGTCCCGCGCGGCCTAGAACGTCCTGACGCTCATTATTAACGTCACTCTGGAGATCTTCGCCGAGTCGTTGCAGCTCTTTCTGGTCTCGCGTGCCTTCCGAGCGAAGTTGGGCTTCCTTGTCCGGCGCGATGTTGGGCGTCGCAAGTTGTTGCTGGATGCTCTGAAGGTGACCTTGCAGCGTCTGGATGGCCTGTTGGCGTGGCCGGTACTTCGCTTCCAGTCCCGACTGGGCCTTTTTGATTTCCTGGGTATCGGCAACCGCTTTCTGCGCACTTATGATCGCCACTTTGGCGGGGCCGCCGGCTTGGGCGGCAGCGGATGAGATGGAGAGCGCCGTAATGGCGGCAAGGAGCAGAGCGCTCCGGAATTTCGAGAACATCAGACTGAGGACTCCTGTGACCATAGGCGCAGGGCGCAAGAACTCGCGCATGGTCCTAACAAGTTATTAAAGATAACAGCCTAGCATGCAGCATTAAGGAAGCATTTCATGGCTCGATGCGACCTTGTGAATCGATTGTGAGCACCCGATCACGCCAACGGACCGTTCTTCCCGCGTAGGAGGTAAGCCAAACGCAAAATGCGTACAGGTCCCACAAGGGCGCGAGCCAAAATGCTGCGCAGAGCGGGGTGCGCAAGACGAGACCAGCAGTGAGAAGGGCCGATGCCATGCGTAGGGCGAGGAGGAGGAAGGCCGGGAGCCAGGCTCCAGCGAGAAAGGCGACCGTAGCCCAAAGACCCGCGTGTGTAATGGGCAGGCCCGCGTACCCGCCGCCTTTCGAAGTTCGAATGGTGCGGGCCCAGCGAACCTGGTGCCACCAAACGCCGGCCCAGGTTGCCTCACCTAGCGAGGTTTCGACGGTGTAAGTGGATAAAAGAGCCCGCTTGCCGAGACTGCTGATTCGTTTGGCGAGTTGGTAATCGTCGGCCAAATAGTCAGCGAACGCGCCAAAGCCGCCCACTTGCTCGAGATCCGCGGCGCGGAATGCAAGCGTAGAGCCCAGGCCGAACTCGCGAATGCCTAGAAGCTGCGCTACGAGAGTGCTGGGCATGAAATCGCTCGCAATTCCTAGCGCTTCCCAGGCGGCCGGGGCGTTGTGCGCTCTTACTCGATAGAGGCAGGTGACTACACCGACGGAAGGGTCGGCGAGTGGAGCGGTGACTTGGGCCAGGTAGTTGGGGCCAACACAGATGTCGCTGTCATTCACAACCCAGATAGGATACTGTGCGTGGCGGGCAAGTTCGATCAGGATACCCACCTTTCCATTGCCTGCGCTGACAGGACCGACCGTAATGAGCCGGAGGACGGCTTGCGGGTGGGCGCGCTGTAAGCGATGGACCTCCACGAGTGCGGGGTCGCCAGCCTCGCGCGCGCCAAAAAGAATCTCGAAAGTAGGGTAGCGTTGCTGTATTTGCGACGAGAAAGCTTGGCAAGTATTCGGATCCATTCCCCGGAGCGGCTTCAGGATAGAAACACCCGGCGCCACTGCGGGCGGCTGCTGATCCCGGTCTGAGTGGCGTTGGATGAGGTGTCGTAAGGCGGCGACAATGGCGAGTCCTTGGTAAGCTGCTGCGGGAAGAAAGATGAGCCAGGCGAGGCGCATCAGAGTTCGGCCAAGTCAGCGGGCTAGCAACAGCACGCCCCCTAACACCAGCAAAGCACCGGCAGCACGCCGTATCCCCACTAGTTCGTTGAGTACGAATTTCGCGAGCGCGGTATCAAGGACGAATGTAGCGGCAGAGGCAGGCACCGCAAAACTGAGAGGGGCGGCCTGAACTAAAGCCATAAAAGCGAAGAAGGAAACTGCCATGCACAGGATAGAAAGCAGGAGAAAACGCCGGCTAACGATCAGGCGTAAGAGACGAGCCAAGCCACGAGCATCCACGGTCTGCTCGCCGCTCCGCTTCATCTCATAGCTCTGCAGGAGATCACTGAAGACCGTAGCAAAAACGATTACTGCTAGAAGCAGCCACTTCATTGGCGATTACCAGAGGCCTTGGGCGTGCGCTGGTCCGTGCTTCCTACCAGAGCCGTACCGGCAAAGATCAAGAGAGTACCGGTCCAATGCACGGGTGTGATGGTTTCATTCAAAAAGCAGATCCCGAATACCGCGGCGAGCACGTAACCGACACCCGTGATAGGTAAAACGAAGCTTAAATCAGCCCAGCTTAGGAGGGCCATGCGAGTCAAAAGCCACAAAGACAATAAAACAATGCCACAAGCCACGTAGGGATTGAGCATAACGCGCACGTAGGCGAGCGGGTTCAACGCGACCGTCTCAGCGGCGTGTTTCATGCCCCAAGCTAGCGAAAGATTTCCAACTGCGTTGAATAGGATGACTGCAAACGCAAGCAGGAAGATTTTCAGCTTCGAAGCGCATGTACATTCCACAGGAAGCCTCTGAGCGCCGTGGAGACCGGTCAGCGCGGGGGAATCCTCCGCCGCGTTAATCGCCGGCACTCAGGACGGCAGCTTCGTCCTTCCGCTGCTTTTGCTCTTTAACGTACAGCTTGCGCTTTGAGCGGAGGGCAAGGTACTCGCGAGCCTCCTTGTAAAGCCGTTTGCGCTCGTCATTGTGAAAAATCGCCTTGCGAACCAGCCGGAAGGCAACTTTCGGGCGGAAATAAAATTCGCCGTAGAACCGCTCCACCCATTCCACCAACTCACCCTGATCGAGTCCGGGATAGTTATAGTTGGGGATCTGATGGCCGGTGTCGTCGGTCATCTTCTCGTCTAATGTGATAAGCCCGTTCTTCTTGACGTGGTCGTAAAACTCGGTGCCGGGGAAAGGATGGCCCATGGACACCTGTATGGTTTCCACATCCAGTTCCTTGGCGAAATCGATGCTCTTGCGAATGGTCTCGCGCGTTTCGCCAGGCAACCCGACGATGAAGTCACCGTGGACCGTCAGGCCAAGCTTTTTGCAGTTCGCCGTGAAGCGGCGAGCCATGTCGATCGTAGCGCCCTTCTTAATATTTTTCAGAATCTGCTGATCGCCGGATTCATAGCCGACGATGAGCAGGCGGCAACCAGCATCCTTCATGGCCTTCAGCGTGTCGTAATCGGTGGTGACGCGAGAGGTGCAACTCCAGGTGAAGTTCAGCGTCTTCAGCTTGCTGCAGAGCTCTATAGTGCGCGCCTTTTGGTAATTGAAGGTGTCGTCGTCAAAGAAGATCTCCTTCAATCCAGGGAAGTTTTCGAGCGTCCAGCGGCATTCATTTACGATGTCATCCGAAGATCGAAGCCGCCAGCGGTGGCCGGAGTGAGTTTGCGGCCAGAGACAGAACGTACACTGAGCCGGACAGCCGCGCGTTGTATAGAACGAGATGTACGGGTTGAGAAGGAAAGGG
>CAXUCT010000204.1:0-3409 GCA_964249415.1 uncultured Bryobacteraceae bacterium
GGCAACAACCGCCTTGCGCGCTTAGAAACTAGCATGTGAGGGGGCGAAAACGTTCTTTGTAGGTTTGAAATTGGGCGTAAGTTGTTCAATCCGGGCCAAAAATAAATATTACTCGAATTGAAATGGGGGTCCCCTGTGGGGTACGACCCAGTGCGTACTCACCGTGGTATGCACTACAAAGTATTGCATGAAGAGCGAAGTCTACAGTTGGCGCGTTTCAGCCGATCTTAGGACGGGGTTGGAGCGTGAAGCACAGCGGCGGAAGATATCGTTTGCCGCGGTTCTTGATCTTGCTGCCCGCGAGTGGCTTAGAAAAGGCGATACCGAACAAGGGGGCGATGAGGAGCAGCTTCATCTTCACAACGCCGCATCTAGCTGCTTCGGGACTTTCGTGAGCGGCAATGCTCATAGGGCTGAGAACGCGCGCGAAGCTTTGCGGAAGCGTCTACGAAAGCGTTATGACCGGTAACGCTCTGATTGATACTGGGGCTATTTTGGCGCTGCTGGACAGAACGGATCGCTGGCACGGTATCTGTGTAGATGCTTTCAAGCAACTTCGCCTGCCATTGGCAACCTCGGAAGCGGTGCTGACGGAACTGTTTCACTTAGTTGGTGATAGTCGCCATGAAATGGAGGCGGCCTAGCGACTTGTGCGTTCAGGGGCCATCGTGCTGGCGTCAATCGAGGATTCAGAGCTTTCGCAAATACAAGCACTGATGTCGCGTTATGCGGATCGCCCAATGGATTTCACGGATGCCATCTATCTCGCGCAGCGTGAGGTTCTGTCGACCATCTTCACGGTGGATCATGCGGACTTCAACACATACCGGATAGGAGGTCGTCGCCGATTTCGGGTACTTCCGGCGAGCGGGCCGTAATTTTGCCGGAACTTCCTTTTATACGGAAGGGAGCAGTAAGCTTATGACGCGATGGCAACGCGCATCCCGCAACGATGGCTTTGCTCTGGCATGCTAGAAGCATGAAGGCAGACCGTGTCGAAATTTCTCGCGATACTCAGAGTAACCGATGGCTGATTCGCATCAAAGTGGGCGAGGAGGTCATTCGCCGCCACTGCGATGATCCGAAGGATGCTGACGAAGCTACACTCCGGCGTGCTGCAATTAAGACTGCCCTGGACGAAGGCTACACAGTGGATAGCTCGGACATCTTTTTCGCTTAGTATCTCCGATCGGTACCGCGAGGAATCGTGCGGCATTTAAGCTGACCGTCAGACCCAGAACATACGGAGCCCGATGAATCCCGTCCGGTTCTTTCTTGGTGGGCTACGCGTCGTAATTTTCGGAGGTTGCTTCGCGCTATCCTGTCTGTCGCAAACTCTACAGATCGTGCCGGCCCAAGCACTCGCCGACGAGGCTGTTCAGATTGCAGCGGCAGGTCTTCAGTCAGGCGAACACGTCACGCTGAGGGCAGAACTACTCGACGGTGACAATCATCCTTGGGAGTCATACGCGGAATTCGCCGCCGATGCAGAGGGTAAAATCGATCTCGCGACGCAAGCCCCGGTCAAGGGTTCGTATAAGAGTGTTTCCTCCATGGGCCTCATCTGGTCCATGATGCCAGCGATACACGGGGTGGAGGTCTACCGGCCTCCCGCAGAGCTTGGACCGCAACTCATTCGATTTACGCTCCTCCGAGGTAAAGCGGTAATTGCCACAGCGCAACTGCAACAAGATGCACTCGCTCAAGGCGTCCGGCAAATCGAAGTGACGGGTGTTATCCAGGGTGTCCTGTTCGTTCCTCCAGGCAACGCCCCGAATCCCGGGCTGCTGGTTTTGGGAGGCTCGGAAGGCGGCATGCCGCGCCGTCACGCGGCGCTGCTCGCCTCGCATGGCTATGCTGCTCTGTCGTTAGCCTATTTTCGCTTCGGAGATCTTCCGCAGCGGCTTGAAGGCATCCCGTTGGAGTACTTCGGCCGGGCTCTCGGATGGATGAGGACAAGGCCGGAGATCTCGCCTGAAAAGATCGCGGTGGTAGGCGTATCGCGCGGCGGCGAGCTCGCTTTACAACTTGGCGCGCTGTATCCGCAGATCAAAGCGGTAGTAGCTTACGTGCCGGCCGATGTGAGGCACGGGGCGTGTTGCGGCGGTACTTCCGTTCCTTACGCCTGGACCCTTCACGGTCAGCCGCTTGCGTTTGCGCGGTTTGGCGAACATGGCGCCGACGAGCTTCGAGCCGTGATCAATGTCAACAACATTCATGGGCCCATCTTTCTAGTCGGCGGCAGTGACGATGGCGTATGGGACTCGGGCGCCATGGTCAGCACTATTGACGCGCGCTTGAAACATAAGCACTTTCCGTATGAAGTTGAAGCACTCATTTACCCCCATGCCGGACACATCGCGGGGCGCGACCAGATCGCTCCCGAGTGGCACGGGCTGCTCAGGCATCCCATTTCCGGAAGGCCTGTTAGCTACGGCGGCACGCCCGAAGGAAACGCCGAGTCGAGCCTGGATGCCATCCCGAAGGTCCTCGCCTTCTTACTCCGCAATCTCGGCAACGTGTCGACGCAATAAAGAGCCTCGAACGGAGGAAGCCCGCTTGCCTGCCATCACTGCATAAGCCAGCCTTGGCTCTGCAGTACCTGACCGAAGCCGGGCGTGTTGAGCGAGACCGCGGGGAAGTATGGACCGGTCAGGGTGCGTGTCCACCAAGCTCCTGTTTGACGGTGCTGCTCGGGCGTAGTGAAATGATATTCGTAGCGCAGGGCGCGGATGTATTGGGGCGGTCTGCCTGGGAACGGATTCTTTCGGATGAGGCTGAGTACTGCCGGATCGCCTTCGAGCAGTTTGGCAACGAAGTTCACAAACCAGGGGTAGTCCTGATAGCTGGACATGGCTGCGAACCACATGAGCCAGTCGATGCGCAGATGATAGGGCGCGATCTGGGGCGGCATGTAGTTGAGATCGCCGGGCTTGGCTTTGAATTCGTACTCGCGCCATTTGGTTGCCGGGGTGATGACGGCGTCCTCTGTGCCTTCAACGATAACCTCATAGCGCGGCCTGGTAATGCTGCCAAAGGCGCCGTAAGTGCCGACTAAGTGGAGCGAGTTGAAGCTGGTGTTCATCACCTGGCGCGCGGAGAGCATATTTACCACCACCGGGATGCTCATGATGGTGACCACTACGGCTAAGCCGATATTGATCCAGGCAACGGGAACCGGCGGCGGATGCATGGCGGGCGCGCGGAACGGAAGAAACGATAGAAACTTAGCGTCGACGGTGGAGAACGCGAGAAACAGCGTCATCCAGTTCAACCAGGACAGATTGCCGCTACTGATGATGAAGAGTTGAAAGACGATCGTGATGACTCCGGCGACTCCGGCAAAGGGCTGCGGAAGGAAATAGAAGAATGGAACAATCAGTTCCGCGAAATGGTTGAACAGAACGCC
>CAXUCT010000204.1:3419-3865 GCA_964249415.1 uncultured Bryobacteraceae bacterium
GTCCACTGCGGCGCCCAATGATAGAACCAGCTCACAGGGTTGGGCATGGGCTGAGTTTCGTAGTGATAGTTGAGGCACGTGAGGTCGCGCCAGCAAGGGTCGCCGCGCAACTTGATCAACCCGGCGCCGAACATGATGCGGAAGAGCAGCCAGCGGAACATCCAGATGGGGATTGCCTGGGGAACCAGGTTCGCGCCACCGAGGAAGATGGCGAAGAAGCAGCATTCGAGCAGAATGGATTCCCAGCCGAAAGCGTAAAACGTCTGGCCGACGTTGACGAAGGAAAGATACAGCAGATAGATCGTCAACCAGACGCTGACGGAGAGCCAGGTGGATCGCGATGAGATGCCGGTGATGACCAAGCAGGAGAGCACGATGCCGATCCAGGCGGCGGCGGTAAAGGCGGCGTCGCGCGGGAACCAGAAGAAGACGCTGGGGGTGTCGCG
>CAXUCT010000204.1:3875-8011 GCA_964249415.1 uncultured Bryobacteraceae bacterium
GTCGCGGAAGGCTACTTGTTTGACGAACAGCGGTACGGGCAGCAAACCACGTTCGCCCAGCAGAGGCTTGAACTGATTCAGCGCGACGCTGAAGGCGATGAGGCAGAGGAGGCCGATGCTTCGCTCGAGCAGCAGGCGGGTAACCCAGTCACCTCGCACGTCTTCCATGCTCATCAGCGCCGTCATGAACTACTCTCCTATAATTTTCACGAGAACCCTTTTGCGGCGGCGGCCATCGAATTCGCCGTAGAAGATCTGCTCCCACGGGCCAAAGTCGAGTTTGCCCGCCGTGAGGGCGACGACGACTTCCCTGCCCATCACTTGACGTTTCAAATGCGCGTCGGCATTATCTTCGCCGGTTCGGTTGTGGTGGTATTGCGAGACGGGCTCGTGGGGCGCGATTTGCTCCAGCCACTTTTCGTAATCGTGGTGCAAGCCGGATTCATCGTCGTTGATAAATACGGATGCGGTGATGTGCATGGCGTTCACTAGAACCAATCCTTCGGTGACGCCGCTTTCGCGCAGGCACGCGTTGACCTGGCCGGTAATGTTGACGAAACCGCGCCGGGAGGGCAGCTGGAACCAGAGCTCTTTCCGATAGCTCTTCACGTCGCGTTAGACCCTTTCGCTTCGAGTTTAGTACGAGGATTTTGTAGGTGTTTTTCCGTTCAGGTCGGCCTCGCGGAACAACACAGCCGAGTGCTCCAGCATTTCGTAAGACTCGCCGGGCTTGATCCGCTGCAGTTCCGTATGACTGCCATGGCGAGTGTCCACAATCATTTCCCAAATGCAAGTGGCCGTACAAGGAGGAATATAAAACCGGATGGGTCCATGATGCGGGTTCATGCAGAATAGAAAAGTGTCGTCGCGGATTGGTTCACCGTTGCGGTCCACATCGTCCATCGTTCGTCCGCTCAGGCGCACCCCCAGGCAGCGAACCCATCCGGCTGTCCACTCCTCCTCGGTCATCTGCTGGCCATCGGGGCGGTACCAGGCGACATCCTGAACCTCCAAGCCATCAATTTGGCGTTTGGGGACAGCGCCAGGACTGATATTGCGGTCTTGAAAAAATTTCCGGCGATGCAGATTAGGATGTTCTCTGCGCAGCGCGATCAGAGTCTTAGTGAATTCCAACAACGCTTTCCGGCGATCATCCAGATTCCAATCCACCCAACTGATCTCGTTGTCCTGGCAGTACGCGTTATTGTTTCCCCATTGAGTCCTACCGATTTCATCTCCACCGCAGATCATGGGAACGCCTTGTGAAAGCAGCAGGGTGGCAAGCATATTGCGCTTCTGACGCTCGCGGCGGTCCACAATAATTGCGTCGCTGGTGGAGCCTTCCGCGCCCATGTTCCAGGAATAATTTTCGTTTGAGCCGTCTTGGTTGTGCTCGCCGTTCGCCTCGTTGTGCTTGTTGTTATAGCTGACCAGATCTTGCAGCGTGAAGCCGTCGTGAGCGACCACAAAATTGATACTGGCAGAAGGGCGGCGCCCGTCGCGCTGATAAAGGTCGCTGCTGCCGGTCAACCGATAACCTAGTTCGGCGAGCTGGCCGTCATCTCCCTTCCAATAGCGCCGCACCACATCGCGATACTTACCGTTCCATTCCGCCCACAACGCCGGGAACTGGCCCACCTGATAGCCACCTTCACCGACATCCCACGGCTCAGCGATCAGCTTTACTTGGGAAAGAACCGGATCCTGATTAATGACATCGAAGAAGGCGGACAGGCGGTCTACATCGTGCAACTCGCGCGCGAGGGTGGACGCGAGATCAAAGCGGAAGCCATCCACATGCATCTCCAGCACCCAGTAGCGCAGACTGTCCATCACCATCTTCAGCACTTGAGGATGACGCATGTTCAGGGTGTTCCCGGTGCCGGTGTAGTCGGTGTAATAACGCCGGTCTTCCTGAACCAGCCGGTAATAGGTTGAGTTATCGATGCCGCGGAAGCTCAGCGTAGGGCCCATTTGATTTCCTTCGGAGGTGTGGTTGTACACCACGTCCAGAATCACTTCGATGCCGGCGCGATGAAACTCCCGGACCATGGTTCTAAATTCGCCGACTTGCTGGCCCCTATCGCCGGAACTGCAGTAGCGGGCGGCGGGCGAGAAATAGTTGGTGGTGTTGTATCCCCAATAGTTGCGAAGACCTTTGTCGAACAGTGTTTTGTCGTTCAGGAAATCATGCACCGGCATCAATTCCACCGCGGTGATGCCAAGCTTCTTGAAATAGTCAATCACCGGCGGAGCGACTAAGCCCAAGTAAGTGCCTCTAAGATATCCGGCGACCTCCGGATGCAGGGCGGTAAATCCTTTCACGTGAACCTCGTGGATGACGGAATCGTGCAGCGGCGTCTGGGGCGCACGGTCATTCTGCCAATCAAACTGAGTGGACGTGACTACGCCCTTAGGCATTCCCGCCGCATCGTCCTGACTGTCGCAGCTTAAATCGGCGGCGGGATCGCCCATGCGGTACGCGAACACTGGGAAATCCCAATTGACCTCACCCGCGACGGCTTTAGCATAGGGATCGATCAACAACTTGGCGGGGTTAAATCGATGACCGTTATCCGGCGAGTACTTTCCGTGGACCCGATACCCATATAGCTGGCCGATCGATAGTCCGGGCACATAGCAGTGCCACACATTGGCGGTGCACTCGCGGATAGGAATAATTTCCTGCTCGCCGGAGGCAAGTTCTTTGAAGAGGCACAGTTCGAGGCCGGTTGCATTTTCCGAGTACAACGCGAAATTCACGCCGGTGCCATCCCATGTGGCGCCTTGCGGGTACGGGGACCCGGGAAGTAGCTTTCGGAGCATTGTGTCTCCTGATGATAGCTACGCCCTCCCGGTGCCTCGCGTGAAGAGGTTGGCTAATGTCTTGGCAGCTTAGTACGCGGCTGGTCCCCGGTAGAACGTGCATTAAATCGTCAGGAATTTTGTAGCGTGTCTGAAGCATTTGACATCCAACTTCCAACCATTGGAGCAGAGTTTGGGAATGTTCAAAATTCAAGATCAGCCGCATGAATTTCGTATTGATCTAACGGGACGGTTTGCTGGCGATTGCGTGCAGCAAGTTCGGATAGCTTGGCAAAATGCTCTGCGAGGCGGTGCGGGCCGCCAACTCACCATTGATCTCACCGGATTGAGTGGTTATGATGCCCCGGGCCGGAAACTCCTTCGGGAGATGCATCAGCATGGCATGCAGTTCGCGGCTGGTACACCGGACGCGCTGGTGTTTTTGCAGGAAATATCTTCGCGCGCCCGTCGCGGTCCCGCCATAGTTCATGACGTCCAGGCAAACCGCAAGGACACTGAAATGCACCCATCAACACAGTGGCGCATGAAGGCAAGCGGCGGGTAAAGTTCTGGCGGACTTCTTGTCCAGAAGCTAGTAACCTGCGTCACAGAAGGTACATCCTTTATCAGTGAATGCGTCAGTCTGGTAACTTAGCGAACGTTCCTGCCGGGATATCGCGCCGCCGAGCGCTCCTTTCCGTTATCGCGCTCTTCCCCGCAGCGCGCTTAATACGCGGTCAGGAAGCCCCACAAACTCCCCAGTTCTCAAGCAATGTCAAAGTGGTGAATGTCTTCGCCACGGTGCGAGACAAACAAGGCGCAATCGTTAAGAATCTCGCGAAGGACGACTTCGTGCTCGAAGAAGACGGTCGTCCGCAGACAATCCGGTACTTCGCGCAGCAGAGTAACGTGCCGCTTACGCTTGGCCTGTTGGTGGACACAAGCGGGAGCGAGCGGCGCATGCTGGGAACCGAGCGCCAGGCCAGTTATACGTTCCTGGAGCAGGTACTTCGTCCGGATCAGGACAAAGCGTTTCTCATTCACTTCGACCATGACGTGGAACTGCTGCAGGATCTAACGTCTTCGCGGGAGCGGCTGGAGAAAGCGCTCGATTCGCTTGACAAACCGGAGTGGGGCAATAACAGTAGTAGCGGCTCCGGGCAGCCGGGAGGCAACGGCGCCGGAGGGTGGGGCGGGCGAGCCGGCGGCGGTCATCACGGACATGGCGGCGGGCAGCATGGCGGGGGTACGGCGTTTTTTGACGCTATTTATCTGGCCTCTGACGATCTGATGAGAAAGCAGAGCGGCCGCAAGGCAGTAATTATGCTGAC
>CAXUCT010000205.1:0-1516 GCA_964249415.1 uncultured Bryobacteraceae bacterium
GGGAACGACAGCAGGGCTGTTCCATATAGAGGGAAGCTCGTTGCACTTACTTGATACGCGCAATGGTTTGCCGGACAATGCGGTGGCTTCGCTGGTGCAAGGACCGGACGCGAGTATTTGGATCGGGACCAATGATGGAATCACCCGCTTCCGGGACGGGCAGATGAGTGTTTATCGCACTCGCGACGGCCTCTCGCACAGCTTGGTTTCGTCGCTTTATCTTGATCGCGAAGGCAGCCTGTGGGCGGGCACAAAGGATGGGCTCGACCAGTTCACGGACGGCAAAGTTACGCCGTTTACGAGCAACGAAGGGTTGACAAGTAACAATGTGGGCCCGGTGCTTGAAGATGGCGAGGGCCGCTTGTGGATTGGAACGCTTGGCAAAGGTCTCGATTACCTGGAGGGTTCGCGCTTCCATTCCCTCACACGCAGTGATGGTTTAAACGATGACCGAATTCTGAGCCTGGAACGTGGCGGAAAGGGCGAGCTTTGGGTCGGCACCGCGAAGGGAGTGAACAGGTTAAGAAACGGAATTGTGGTGGCGTCCTACACCAAGCGCGAAGGGCTTTCGGGGTCTGAGATTCGCAGTCTGTCGCTAGATGGGGAAGGCACGTTATGGGCGGGTACGAACCGCGGCCTGGATCATTTCAACGGCAGGCGATTCGTGAACAGTTCGCTAGATCCGAAGACAAAAGATCCGCGGGCGAAAGCAGGTGACGTGCTGGCGTTAGCTGCTGGACATTCCACGCGGCTGTTCATCAGCACGGACAGTCCCGGTTTCTACGCGTTGCGGAACCAAGACACGATCGCTAGTTACTCCATGGATGTGGCTCGACCGGTGGACTGTTATTTTCTCGACCCGGATCATCGCACAGCCTGGATGGGCACGCTTGGCTCGGGCCTCGTTCGCTGGCGCAACGGAACCTTAGCTCACGTTCACGTCAAAGATGGTTTGTACGACAACCGCATCTACGGCATCCTCAAAGACGATAGCGCGAACTTTTGGATGGCTTCGAGCAAGGGAATCTTTCGAGTGAGCGAGAAGGAATTGGACGACTTTGCGGATGGCCGCACTCATCTGGTCACTAGCATGCCCTTCAGCACGGGCCAGTTGCGGTTCGAATGCCAGTCCGGCGTGCAACCCGCCGCGTACCGCACGCACGATGGCCGCCTGTGGTTTTCTACTACGAATGGGCTGGTGGTTATGGACCCGGCCCATCTTGTGAGCAACAATGTCCCACCTTTGGTGCAGATCACCTCCGCGATCGTGAATGGGCGACCAGTGTACGCAGGTGGGCAACTCACAGTCAGGCCGTGGGAGGAGAAGAATGTGGAGATCCGATATGCAGGGCTGACATTTGTCTCGCCTGAAAAAGTGGCGTTCCGGTACATTCTGCGCGGTTACGACAAAAAGTGGACGGATGCGGGCGCGCGCCGCGAAGCTTTCTTTACTAATCTCCCGCCCGGGCAGTTTGAATTCCAGGTGCGGGCGCGGAACGCGGACGGGGTATGGAGC
>CAXUCT010000205.1:1526-2478 GCA_964249415.1 uncultured Bryobacteraceae bacterium
GCTTTGCAGTGGAACCCCGCCTCTACCAGCGCGGCTGGTTTTTTCCTGTGCTGGCGGTGATCTTGGGCACAGCAATCGGCGGGGGATACCGCATTCGGGTTGGACAGTTGAATCACAGATTCGAGCTGGTGCTCGCAGAGCGAAATCGTATCGCGCGCGAACTCCACGACACGCTGCTGCAAGGGCTCTCGGGAATTACTATGCAGCTTCAGGCCATCTGGACCCGGTTGCCGGTCTCCAAGGAAAGGCAGTTTTTGGAAGAGGTAATCAAAGATGCCGCGCGGTGTTCTCAGGAAGCGAGGCAGTCCCTTTGGGGGTTGCGAGCCGGAAGCCCGGACGCCCTTGATCTTTCAGAGCACCTGGCTACATTGGCCCGGCAGGCTGTGGAGGGCAAGCCGATTTCGCTCGTACTCGCTCTTCAGCCTATCTCGCTGCGGTTAAGCCCGGGCGTTGAGTTTCAGCTCCTGCGCATCGCCCAAGAGGCAATTTCGAATACGCTACGGCATGCACGGGCCGCTACACTGGAAATCAGCCTTAGTCTGAAGGATCGACAGCTCCGTTTGACGCTTCAGGACGATGGCATCGGTTTCCCCTCCGAGGCAGTCCATCCGTTCGGGCACTATGGATTGACGGGCCTTCGCGAGCGTGCCAATGAGATTGGAGCAGAGTTAAACATCACCAGCCGGCCGGATTCGGGAACAAGAGTGGAAGTGACCGTGCCGTTCGCCGGTTCTCCCGAGCCGATTGGAAACGCTGAATCGGGGATTGAGCATCAGTACAGGTAGAGAATGCCATTGGATTCCCAACAACCCATCCGTCTCCTCACCGTCGACGACCACGATTTGGTGCGCAAGGGCCTGGCGGCAATTCTCTCCACAGAGCCGGGCATCCAGCTGGTGGCTGAGGCGAATACCGGGAGAGCTGCTGTGAGCCTGTTCCGTGAACACCGGCC
>CAXUCT010000205.1:2488-6105 GCA_964249415.1 uncultured Bryobacteraceae bacterium
TCTCCGCCTGCCGGACCAGAATGGCATCGAGACCACGCGCCAGATCCGCAGTGAGTTTCCGGAGGCGAAAATCCTCGTGCTCACCTCTTATGACGGCGATCAGGACATCTATCGTGCTCTCGAAGCGGGCGTTCGGGGTTATCTTCTGAAGGAGATGGTCCACACAGAAGTGATTCGCGCTATTAACATTGTTCATGGCGGCAAACGCTTTATCCCGCTGGAAGTCTCGCAACAACTGAATGGCTTCTTCCCCGAGGTTGCGCTTACGCCGCGAGAAATTGAAGTGCTGAGCTTAGTGGCTCGTGGCTTCGGAAACAAAGAAGTTGCCGACGTGCTTGGCACGGCAGCCGGTACGGTCAAAGCCCATGTACAGAGCATTCTGAGCAAGCTTGGCGCAAAGGATCGAACGCATGCCGTTACTCTGGCACTGCGCCGCGGCATCATTCACCTGGATGCGTCCGCCATTTCATCCTCCGCTAGCGGAAAGGGCTGAGCGCTTGCGTACGGGCCGGCAGATTGTTGCACAACTGCTGCGGCGGATATTTATTGCAGCGGTTCTGGCTGCAGCGATTCTCTACGCGGGCGATTATTTGCAGCTTCGCTATAGGATTGCTCGCAATGGGAATCCGTACGGTACGGTAACGGTTCGTCCGTATTATGCAGTGCCTCAGAAGGATCACAAGACCGAGTTTTTGTTCGACGACGCGCACGATCAAACCTGTGTCAACGCGCTATTTCCCCACCTGGGAGATAGTGCCTGCTGGTACTTGCGCCGGAATCCAGACAAGCGCGTCGATATGTAGGATAAGTACATGGCGACACCTGCAAGCGCTTACTTATCCCCTGAGGAATACCTGGAGCGGGAGCGTAAAGCAGAATTCCGAAGCGAGTATTTCCACGGGGAAGTGATCGCGATGTCCGGCGCTAGCCGGTGGCATGGCCGGATCGTCACGAATCTGATCAGGGATCTCAGCCAGCAGCTCAGACTGCGAGACTGCAACGTGTACTCGTCAGAGCTGCGTGTTTCGGTGAGGCGCGCTAAAGCATACGTCTATCCGGATATCGTGGTCACGTGCGGCCAAGAAGAGTTTGTTGACGCCATGCTTGATACGCTGCTCAATCCTGCTGTGGTCGTGGAGGTGTTGTCCGAATCCACAAAGAATCACGATCGGGGACTGAAGTTCGAGAGCTATCGTTTACTTCCGTCGCTTATGGATTATGTGATGATTGCGCAAAACAAAGTTCATGTCGAGCACTATTGCCGTCAAGCGGATGGCTGGTTATTGGCGGAGTACAGCGATCCCGCTAGCCGGATTTCTCTCGCATCCATCGGGGTGAAGCTGCAGCTCTCCGACGTCTACGAAAAAGTAAAGTTTGAAGAGCGGCGAGCGATTTAGTAGAAAATGGACAAATGGCGTCTGCTGTAAGTACTCGCATCAGTCCCCAGGAGTATCTCGAGCGGGAGCGCAAGGCCGAAACCAGGAGCGAATACTTCCGTGGGCAAGTGTTCGCGATGGCGGGAGACACTTATGCACATCGCTGATCGTCACAAATCTGGTGGGAGAGTTGCGCGACCGGCTGAGAAAAACGGCGTGCAAAGTTTTTTCCAGCGATTTGCGGCTAGCGATCACCTCAGCTGGTATTTACACGTATCCGGATGTGATGGTTTTATGCGGCGACCTTATTTCATCGATGAACGCCGCGACGCTGTTTCGAATCTCGTTCTCGTCATTGAGGTTCTCTCAGGATCTACTAAAAACTACGATCGAGATCAGAAATTCAAGAATTACCGGACGATTCCCTCGCTCTCGGAATATCTGATGATCGCTCAAGACGAGATTCGTATGGAACACTATGCAAAGCAGCCGGATGGCCGTTGGATGCTGGCCGAGTATCAGGACTCAAACAACCACGTTCCGCTTATGTCGATCGGGGTGGAGATACTGCTCTCCGACGTGTACGAAAAAGTCGAGTTCGAGTCGCGATAGGGTTCCTAGGCGCCTACCGCAGCTTCTTCCGGCACGCCGGCTTCTTTGCGCTTCTTAAGAAAGGTCATCATGGAGCGCAGTTCGGCGCCGACTTTCTCAACCGGCTGATGCTTCGACGCTTCCCGCAGAGCTAAAAACTTCTTCCGGCCCGTGCGGTTCTCATTCAGCCACGCTTTGGCGAACTCACCCGATTGAATCTCGCCTAGAATCTTCTTCATTTCCGCACGCGTTTGATCAGTCACAATACGCGGTCCACGCGTGTAATCTCCATATTCAGCCGTGTCGGAGATGGAGTAGCGCATGTAGCCGAGACCACCTTCGTAAATCAGATCGACAATGAGCTTCAACTCGTGCAGGCACTCGAAATAGGCAATCTCTGGCGCATATCCAGCTTCAGTAAGCGTTTCAAAACCAGCGCGGATTAATTCGCTGACGCCACCGCAAAGGACCGCCTGCTCACCAAACAGGTCGCTTTCGGTCTCTTCTTTGAACGTGGTTTCGATGACACCGGCCTTTAGACAACCGAGCGCGGCGGCGTAGGCTAAAGCATTCTCGAGAGCTTTGCCTGAAGAATCCTGTGCGATAGCGACTAATGCGGGGACGCCGACGCCTTCGGTAAACAGCTCTCGAACGCGGTGGCCGGGAGCTTTGGGCGCAATCATTGAAACATCCACATCAGCCGGAGGCTTAATCTCACCAAAGTGGATGTTAAAGCCGTGGGCAAACATCAGCGTCTTGCCTTTTGTCAGACTCGGAGCAATTTGTTCCCGATAGATTTCGCCTTGCAGATGGTCAGGCACGAGAAGCATTAACACGTCGGCAGCTTCCGTCGCCTCGGCCACGGTCAACACTTCTAAGCCGGCCGCCTGCGCTTTCGCTTTACTCTTGCTGCTTGCGTTCAGGCCCACGACGACGTTCAATCCTGAATCGCGCAAGTTCAGTGCATGAGCGTGTCCTTGACTTCCATATCCGATAATGGCGATCGTCTTGTCCTTTAGCGGCGTCAGACTTCCATCGTTTTCGTAAAATCGCTTTGGCATTCCTGTCCTTACTTTGTGGTTTCGCGGCGGCGCAATGTCAATCGGCCTCTTGCAATTCAAGCGCTTCTTCCGGAGCTGCGCCTCTGGGCACGGGAGCTGACAACCTGAGCTTCTTATTATCGAGAGACATTGAAATAACGCCCGACCTAGCTATTTCGATCTCGCCATAGCTCTTCATCACATTAATGAACTCATCTAACTTCTCCAACTCGCCGGTCGTTTCAAGCGCAAATCCCTCGGTTGTAGAATCCACCACTCGCGCTTGAAAGATCTCGGCCTCTTTGAGAACGGCTGTGCGGTTCTGCTGATTTGTGCGGACGCGCACCAGAACAAGCTCGCGATTCACGGCCGGGCCATCGGTTACATCGGTGGCCTGCAGGACATTAATCAGCTTGTTCATCTGCTTAATCACTTGCGTGCGGATATTGGCCTCAACATCCACCGCAATGGTCATTCTCGACAGAGTGGGATCAAGGGTTCGGGCTACTGTCAGACTTTCAATGTTATAGCCGCGCTGGCCGAGCAATCCTGTCACGCGCATGAGCGCGCCGGGCTTATTTTCCATCAGTAGTGAAATGATTTGCTGCAC
>CAXUCT010000205.1:6115-7918 GCA_964249415.1 uncultured Bryobacteraceae bacterium
CTCTTAATGACCGCTAAACTTCCACTGGCTAGGGAGGCCGCAAGACCATTTCATTGATTGCTCCCCCGGCGGGAACCATGGGATAGACGTTTTCAAACGGCGACACTTTCACGTTTAGCAAGTACGGTCCAGCATCGGCGACAGCCTCTGCCAGCGCACGGGGCATTTCATCGACGGAATCCACTGTCCGGCCTTTAAACCCATAAGCTCCGGCGAGCTTTTCCACATCGGGAAAACCGGTCAACTGTACCTGGCTCAAGCGGTTATTGTAGAAGAGCTCCTGCCATTGCCGCACCATCCCGAGATAACCGTTGTTCATCACAACGATTTTGATCGGCAAGGCATGATTGGCAATCGTGGCCAGTTCCGGTATCGACATTTGAAAACCACCATCACCCACAATGGCGAACACCAACTTGTCGGGTCTGGCGAACTGCGCGCCGATGGCGGACGGCAGGCCGAAACCCATCGATCCTAAACCGCCTGAGTTAATCCACAACCGCGGCTCATTGAACCGAATCAGTTGCGCCGACCACATCTGGTGTTGGCCGACATCGCTGGTTACGATGGCGCGCCCACCGGACAAACGATCGATTTCCGCCATCAAGTGCTGCGGCTTGATCTCCGTTGCAGACGCTTCAGCAACTAGCGGATGCTCGTCTCGCCATTGGCGAATCTGCTCCCACCAGGTTTGCCGTGCACCCGCATGGACTGCCTTCATAGCAGGCGCAAGCTCTGCCAGTGCCGCAGTCAATTTCGGCAACACTCGCTTCACGTTCCCAACAATCGGCAAATCGGCGTGACGATTCTTGCTGATCTCCGCGGGATCCACATCCACATGAATAATTTTGGCGTGCGGCGCAAAAGACGACAGACGTCCAGTTACGCGATCGTCGAAGCGCACGCCTAGGGCGATAATCAGGTCCGCGCCAGACATGCCCATATTGGCCGCGTAGCTGCCGTGCATCCCCGGCATACTGATGAAATTGCGATGTTCACTGGGCAGCGCGCCCAAACCCATCAACGTGCACACTGTGGGGGCATCCAGAAGCTCTACAAACGCGCGCAACTCGTCGCTCGCGTTTGCCGCAATTACGCCCCCGCCGGCGTATACGAAGGGCCGCTCCGCTTCCCACATTAGCTGCGCGGCACGGCGTATCTGTCCACTGTGCCCTTCGCTGAACACGCGATATCCGGGCAGATGGATCTCGGTTACCGGAGCGTAATGCGCCTGCCCTTGGAAGACGTCTTTGGTGACGTCCACCAGCACCGGACCCGGACGCCCTGACGCCGCGATGTAAAAGGCTTCGTGAATCACCTGCGGAAGTTCGCTGATGTTCTTTACCAGAAAATTGTGCTTGGTCGCAGACCGTGTAATGCCGAATGTGTCGGCTTCTTGAAAGGCATCCGTTCCCATCAACTTGGTCGACACCTGTCCCGTCAAAGCCACGATCGGAATCGAGTCCATCATGGCGTCAACCAGCCCAGTGACCAGGTTGGTGGCGCCCGGACCGGACGTGGCGCAGCAGACGCCCACTTTGCCCGTCGTCCGTGCATAGCCTTGAGCGGCGAAGGCTGCATTCTGCTCATGACGAACCAGAACGTGCCGGATTGGAAAATCGTATAGCGCGTCATAAAGCGGTAACGTGACCCCGCCTGGATACCCAAAAATGCACTCGACGTTTTCGCGAGCGAGACAATTCAGAAGAATTTTTGCGCCTGAGAGAAGATTCGACGACATCGCGGAACTAGAACTCCCGGAAAGCTTTGCACCGGCAAGCAGACTGTGATAACTGTAAAGGG
>CAXUCT010000206.1:0-7884 GCA_964249415.1 uncultured Bryobacteraceae bacterium
GATAAGTGCTTAACGTAAACATCACGCCGATACCTAACGCAACCAGGACAGATCGCGCCTGATTACCGGGGCGATAGATGTTTGCAAAGCCGTGCCTGAACGCGGTGGGCAGGCGTCTGCCCCACATCTTTACCGACCAGCGAATTACCCATAGAAGGACCGCGGCGATCCCCGCCAGCAACAATATACTGGCGACCAGACCCGTAATAAAGTATGCGCCCATCTTCGGGGAGCCACTGAGCCAAACGGCGATGCCGCTGAATCCGGCCAGAATGAGGAGGACGCCGAAGGCACTGGGGAGTTTTTCTCGCCAGTGTTTCCGATTCTCAATGGCTGCATCTGCCATGTCCCGGCGAAACACTAAGCTCGGCCGAACATTGCGAATGCTGAGAAGCGGCGGAACCGTAAACAACAGAGTTGCTAGAACGCCCAGACTCATGCCTTGCAAACTGAACGACCAGTCCCAAGGCACTTCAGGCAACAACGAAAACACCCGCTGAATCAACCACGGAAACGACTTCTGAACAAGCGCTCCAACCGCCACCCCCAACACGCCTCCGGCCACTCCCAACCAGAGCGTTTGGATCAAATAGATCTGCATGATCTGCGGCGACCTCGCACCCACGGCTTTCATGATGGCGATGGTGTCCATACGCTGCTGGAGGTGCGAATACATTGCCATCGCCACGCCGAGAGATCCAACGATGAGTGCAATCAAGCTGATCAGGCTCAGAAACGTGGTCGTCATTTCGATCGCTCTGCTCACGGCGGGGCTGCCCTCGCGATAGTCGCTGAGAAAGACTCTCGGGAGTGCCTGTTTCAGTTGACCTTTGACGGCCTCGAGATCCGCTTGCGGCTTCAGCTTGAACAGAAAACGTTGCGCTGCCCTGCTGCCGAACTGAATGAGCCCAGTGCGTTCCAGCCCCTGGCGGCTGATCAAAACCCTCATCCCGGGGCCGAATCCCGACGCCAGACGGTCTGGTTCGGACACCAGCGTGCCGGCAATGCGGAAATCCTTCCCGCCTAGCCGGATCACGCCTCCTTGCGCCACCTTCAAGCGCATCAGCAACTCTGGCGTGACTACGACCGCGGAATCGTCATTCAACAGATCCGAAAGCGGCCGCGCAGGAGCCACCTTGAAGGTGCCATAAAACGGATAGATTGCTGGATCAATCGCCTTGACTGATACCATCTGCGGCACTCGCTGCCGGTCCGAGGCGGCCATCGAAATGGTTTCAGTAACTCGCGTCATCGTGCCGTACTTCCCGCCGATTCGCTCGACGTTCTGAACCTCTTCCGCGCTGGGATAGGTCCAGATCTGTGCTTGCAGATCGGCGGCAATCAGTTGCTTGGCGTTGCGCAGCAACATGCCCTGAAATGCATAGCCGAACCCCTTGACGCCGCTGAGAGCAGCCACCCCGACCGCGACCGCCAGCACCACAAACACGAACTTCGCAGGCGAGGCCTGCAGGTCACGCCACGCCACCTTTGACGCTGTTCCAAGCGCAAAGGGCCGAGTGCCCTCTTTTTGGGCAGCCGGGACATACACGGGCTGAACAGTCTCTTCGTCCAACACCGGCTAGGCTTCCACCGCGCTTGCGACCGGCTCATCACTCAACACGCGCCCGTCGCGCAGCGTGATAATGCGGTCAGCATATTCGGCAAGACGTCGATCGTGCGTCACCAGAACCAGCGTTGTCTTTTCTTCGCGATTCAGCTGCAGCAATAGGTCCAGTACATGTTGGCCGTTGGCGCTATCCAGATTTCCGGTTGGCTCGTCCGCCATCAAAATGGGCGGCTGGGTGATGAAGGCGCGCGCCAAGGCAATGCGCTGCTGTTCCCCACCTGATAGTTGAACCGGGTAATGATGAGCTCGATTGGTCAGGCCCACGCGCTCCAATAGTTCCTTCGCGCGACGGCGGGGTTGGCCGGTATAGCCGCTCAACTCCGCCGGTAACAAGATATTTTCTTCGGCCGTGAGAGTCGGCACGAGTTGATACGACTGGAAGACAAACCCGATCTTACGGCCTCGGATGCGAGCTAGTTCATCTTCTCGCAGCCGCGCAATGTCTACTCCATCCAGCACGATGCTTCCGGAAGTAACCGTATCCAGACCAGCTAACAGACCCAGCAGCGTGCTTTTGCCGCTCCCGGAGGCGCCCATGACGGCGATGAATTGGCCTCGTGGAACCGAAAAGTTGATGTCCTGCAAGATCTCCACCCGGCTCGGCGGATTTTCGATCACCTTAAAAAGCTGGCGTACCTCGATCACGTCCGCCTGAAATTGAGATGCTTGCATGTCAATCTGATGGATGTGCAGAAAAGGCGGTTCACCTTTATTGTGGCAGCTTGGATTGTTTCAGCGCTGCTGGCGGTTTCCTGCAGTCGAACCCCTCCGCAACCTGCTGTGACTGATAGACAAGCCGTGGAAACGGCTTCCCATTCCGCTCCGCCGGCGGCGCCTTCTGTACCGGACGCGAGCTTGCCCGTTATCGTTACCTTCGGGGATAGCTTGACCGCCGGCGTCGCAGGCAGAAGCTATCCCGATGATTTAGAGGACCTACTCGCCCAGCACGGTTACCGCTACCGCGTCGACAATCAGGGCGTGAGCGGCGACACCAGCACCGATGGTCTCGCCAGAATAGACAACGTAACGGCTGCGCATCCGGCGCTGGTTGTTCTCGAGTTCGGCGGAAATGATGGCTTGCGCGGTGTTCCCGTCGAATCCATCGACGCGAACATCGAAAAGATGATTATCCACTTGAAGCAGGCACAGATTCCGGTTGTATTGCTTGGCATTACGCTGCCGCCCAACTACGGTGTTGACTACGTAAAGGCGTTCACTGCCACGTATCCGACGCTGGCCAAAAAATACAGTTTGCGATTTCTGCCTTTTCTGCTGCTTCACGTTTACCAGCGCCCCGAACTCATGCAGCCGGACGGCATCCATCCCAGCGGTGAAGGAAATAAGATCGTGGCGCAAGACGTATTCAGCTTGATTCAACCTCTTCTCGAACCAGCGAAGGGCAAGTGAGCTATCCCGATTCCGTCCAGTATCTGTACTCGCTCGGCAATGAATTGAAGGTAGGCGCCAAGTGGGGTTTGGAGCGCATGCAAACGCTTCTGGCAGCTTTGGACAACCCTGAGCGCGGTCAACGTTTCTTGCATGTCGCTGGAACTAACGGAAAGGGATCAACGTGTGCCATGATCGCCAACGCGTTGCGGCACTCCGGTCTCCAAACCGGACTGTACACCTCACCGCACCTGATGGAGCCCACCGAACGGATACAAATCAATGGCGCTGCAATTAGTCCGGAAGATTTCGCGCTAGCCTTCGAAACGGTTCACCGCGCTTCAGAAGAGCTTCTTCGCGCTGGGGAGCTGGATGCCCATCCTTCCTACTTCGAGACCGTCACGGCGATGGCGCTTGTCTATTTTCGCGATCGCTGTGATGTCGCTGTGGTCGAAGTAGGTCTCGGTGGACGGCTGGACGCAACCAACGTAATTACGCCGGAACTTTGCGTCATCACGCAGATCGCCTTCGATCACGAATCGTTCCTGGGCAACACTCTGGAATCAATCGCTTGGGAAAAGGCGGGCATTCTCAAATCCGGCGTGCCTGCCGTGCTGGCTAATCAGTCCGCTGATGCAGAGGCGGTCATCCTGCGTCGCGCCGAAGAACTCGGCTCAAACATCATCCAAACGAAAGACGTGCCGCCTTCTAACATTGAACTGACCCCGCACGGTGCTTCGTTCACCTTGGGGGGCGTGAACTACCCCTGTGGACTCGCTAGCCGCCATCAAATTGACAACGCAGCAGCCGCCGTTCTCGCGTGCCGCCAGCTCTCCGTTCCCAGCACCGCCGTTCAAGCGGGTTTAAGGGATGTTCGCTGGCCGGGGCGCCTGGAACGGATCTCGCACCATCCGGATTTCGTTCTCGACGGAGCCCACAATCCCGCCGGCGCTGCGGCTCTAGCTGCGTATATCAAAGAGTTCTGCACGGGCCAACCCATCTGGCTGGTGTACGGCGCCATGCGCGACAAAGCCATCGAAGAAGTGACTGCCCTGCTCTTTCCGCTCGCCGATCGTCTCATCGTAACTGCGCCTGATTTGCCGCGCGCGCTGCGCCCCGAAGCCATCCTGGAGATCACAAATCATCCAAACGCATCCGTTGCCCAAAACATTCCGGATGCCATCAAGTTGGCCGGCACTGCACCCCGCGAAGGCATCGTATTTTTCACCGGCTCGCTGTTCCTGGTCGGCGAAGCCCGAGCCTTACTCTTCAATCAATCGGAAAGCATTTCGTAGAATGGGCATTTAATGAAAAGGCTCCGCGGCCTTTTGCTCGCCGACCCCTCCATCATTCTGCTGACGGCTTCTTTCAGCCTCGTCAGCTTTGCCGTGTCCTTCTTTGACAACACGGGCAGAACCCAGAGCCGGTTGGCGCGTACCTGGGCTAGACTGCTCCTTGCTGCGAGTGGCGTCCGGGTGCATGTGGAAGGGCTCGATCAGATTGACCCTGCCGGAAGCTACGTGTTCATTTCAAACCACGTCAGCTATATGGATACGCCCATAGCGCTGGCCTACATCCCTGTGCAGTTTCGCTTTCTCGCTAAGCGCGGACTATTCAAGATCCCCGGCTTGGGTACGCACCTCACTCGCGCCGGGCACATTCCCGTTCCTCGCGAAGATCCACGCGCCGCCGTCAAGACGCTGCAAATCGCCGCTGAAAAAATCCAGGAAAAAAGAATTTCGCTGCTGATCTTTCCCGAAGGGGGCCGTTCACGGGATGGCGTTCTCCGCCCATTCAAGGAAGGTGGAGCTTACATCGCCATCCGAGCCGGCGTTGAAGTCGTACCCATGATCCTGATCGGCACAGGCGACGTGTTGCCATATGGCAGCGGGATCGTGCTACCGGGCTCCGTCACGTTGCGAATTCTTAAGCCTGTCTCGACTCGAGAGCTCAATCTAAAAGATCGCGGCACCCTGACCGAACAACTACGCACATCGATCCTCAATGAACTTGAAGGGAATGTAGAACTGGCCGAATCGGGCTCAGCAGCAACCCGTCTTGGCTAGCACAATTTCGTCAATCTGCACCAGCGTCGGATATTTTCCGGTGTAGCAGGCGTAGCAGAAGTGATGCTGCGTGTCCTGAACGGAGGCGCGCAATGCATCCAGCGACAAATACTCCAACGAATCCGCTTCCACATATTCCTCAATCTGCTTCACGCTGTTATTTGCCGCAATCAGCTCGTCTTGCGAGGGCGTGTCAACGCCGTAGTAACAAGGTGAGATCGTAGGAGGACAGGAGATTCGGACATGCACTTCGCGCGCCCCGGCGTTCCGAACCATGCGGACAATTTTGCGGCTGGTGGTGCCCCGCACAATGGAATCGTCTACCAGAATGACGCGCTTGCCTTCGAGCAAATGCCGGACAGGATTCAGCTTCAGTTTCACGCCGAAATCGCGAATGGCTTGCGAAGGCTCAATGAAAGTGCGGCCGACATAGTGATTGCGGATCAGAGCCTTGCGATACGGAATGCCCGATTCCGACGCATAGCCAATGGCCGCTGCTTCGCCCGAATCGGGCACCGGCACCACCACATCGGCATCTATGGGATGCTCGCGCGCCAGCAACCGTCCCATCTCCTCGCGCGACTGCGCCACCGGCCTGCCAAACACAATGGAATCGGGCCGCGAGAAATAGACGTGCTCAAAGGAGCAATGCGCCGGAGCCTCAGGCGGCGTGTAGTATTCACGCGTAATGCCCTCAGGCCCCACAATCACCATCTCCCCGGGTTGCACGTCGCCCACATACGTTGCGCCAATCAGGTCGAAGGCGCAGGTTTCCGAACCAAACACAACTGCATCCGGTTCGTCCGGAATCTCGAGACGTCCCATCGCCAGTGGACGGAAGCCGTGCGGATCGCGCGCTACAATTACGCGGTCTTCCGCCAGAAAAACGAGTGAGAAGGCGCCTTCAATCTGCAGCAGCGCTTCTCTCAGCGCGCCCGCCAACGTACGCTCGCGCGAACGCGCCAGCAAGTGCAGAATGACTTCGGTATCGCTTGTCGATTGGAAGATGGAGCCGTCTGCCTCCAGGTCCCGGCGCAACTCAATGGCATTCGTCAGGTTGCCGTTGTGCGCCACCGCCACCTGGCCTTTACTGCACGCAACCGAAAGCGGCTGTGCGTTGCGCAGCGCCGTGTCGCCGGCCGTCGAATAACGGGTGTGCCCGATGGCCAAGCTTCCCGGCAGCTGATTCAGGACGTCAGGCGTGAAGATATCCGCTACATGCCCCATCTTGCGAACGCTGTGGATCTTGCGCCCGTCGCTTGAGGCCATCCCGGCGCTCTCCTGCCCGCGATGCTGCAGCGCATACAATCCCAGATAAACCAGGTTCGAGGCCTCAGGATGGCCGTACAGCGCGAAAACGCCGCACTCCTCGTGGAGCTTATCGAACGGACATTCCTCTTCCGTATTCAGCATTTGTTTACACCAGTACAGGGTTGTGGAGGAGGTGTTCGAGAGAGCTGTTCCAAAGATTTTCCAGCTCATTAACCTGGCTGTCGATCAGGATCTCATCCCGATTGCGAATGAGGACTCTCGAATCGAGTGTAACGCCAATTGCGACCGCCTGGATGCGATTTCTCTCCGCGCTCGCAAAAACTTTTTCCGGGACGCCCGTCGAAACCAATATCCGCGAAGGACCTTCATGGAACAGCAGCAGTTCGGGCCTCAGTTCCGAGTCCAGTCGGATATCAGCCCCAACGTTCTCCGGCCCGAATGAGCACTCCGCCACTGCTACCGCCAGCCCCCCCTCACCAATGTCGTGCGCCGACGCAACGGCCCGCTCGCGGGCCAGTTCCCTGATCGTTGCCTGCACTCGCTTCTCGTAATCCATGTCGAGCTTGGGCGGTATGCCCCAAAGAGAATCGTGGATCACCTTGGCGTACTGCGTCCCGCCGAGTTCTTCGGGTTCGGGATGGCCGAGCCCACCCAGCAAGATCAGCGTGGAACCGGTGCTCTTGAAACCGATGCCAATCGGAAGCGCGGTCTCGAGCGTTCCCACAATTCCCACCACTGGGGTCGGGAAGATCGGCGATCCCAAGGTCTCGTTATATAAGCTGACATTTCCGCCCGTCACCGGCACTTCGAAGAACCGGCACGCCTCCGCCAGCCCTTCAATGGATTCCACAATTTGCGCCATGATCTCAGGACGCTCCGGGTTCCCGAAATTCAGGTTGTTCGTGGTGGCGATCGGCAGCGCCCCAACCGTGGACAAGTTCCGGCAGCATTCCGCCACCATCAGCTTTGTCCCTTCCCGTGGGTCCAGCGCGCAGTAGCGGCCGTTTCCATCCAGCGACATCGCTACCGAAGTGTTCGTGCCTTTGATGCGCACAATGGCCGCATCCGCACCCGGACCCGCCAGCGTATTCGTGCGCACCTGGTAGTCATACTGCTCCCAAATCCAGCGCTTCGAGCACAGGTCTGGGGACGCCAGCAGCTCCTTCAGGTCCGCGGTCCAGTTCCTGCTGCGAAGCTCGGGACCATTTGCCGGCGCCGATCTCAACGGCTGCGTAAACGGCCGGTTGTAGCGGGGTGCCTCATCGGCCAACGCGCGGTTTGGAATTTCTGCAAACACCTCGCCGTGATTCTTCACCCGCAGCATGCCATCCGAAGTCACCACGCCAATCTCAACCGCATCCAAGCCCCACTTGCGAAAGACGCTATAGACCTCTTCCTCGCGCCCGCGTTCCGCCACCAGCAACATGCGCTCCTGGGATTCGGAGAGCATCATCTCGTAGGGTGTCATCCCGGCTTCACGCTGCGGCACCAGCGCCAAGTCAATTTCGACACCTGTTCCCGCCCGGCTGCCCA
>CAXUCT010000207.1:0-7875 GCA_964249415.1 uncultured Bryobacteraceae bacterium
ATATCGCGCCACAACATTCTCGCGCCGGATCACTCCAGATTGAGTCCTAACGTCAGGGCGGATCTATCCGTGCCAGTAGGTCGTTTGTTTGAAGGAGACTTGTTCGGCTACTTCTCGTATCAGAGTCGACAATTCCGCAAGGTACGTCAGGAAGCTATCGACAACTCGGCAGAAGACCATCTCGTTCAGGATCGCCAAGTGAACGCCCATCTAGCAAAGGCCCTCTCTCGGGTGCCGCACGCGAACGCGTCGAGTGATTCTTGAGATACAAGCGTTCCGAGAACCAGTCGAGACGCTGACTTCTCCGCTGCAGTTGCGAGCAAACCTGCCAGCGTCGAAGATCTCTTTGCGGTTGCCGTAACATCTGCCCGTAGCAGCTGAATCAGCGCAGGCGCCAAATGTTAATTGAGTGGCCGAGGGCGCGCTTGGGAGAAAAGACACTGGATTTGCGTATTCGCATCGGGAGGCCTCAGGAGGCATGCGCCCGAGAGCCGGCTTAGCCAAACCTTCAGAGTGTGACCTATGCCACCGGGCAGCGATCTATAATGGCCCGTACCAACTATGAGCGCCGCAGCGCCTGCCCCAGTACCAAATCCAAATGATCAACTTAGCAGTGAAGAAGTTACTCAAATGCTGACTGACATCTCAGGCCCAGGGCAAGCCGAGGAAGCCATCGCGCTGACCCCTGTTGTTCTGAAGCGCCGCCGTGTGGCGGGGCTCGTATTCGAGAATCGAACCATTAAAAGGCACGTAGATTTCACAGAGGTAACATTCGCCGGAGATGTCTCCTTTAAGGGAACTTCCTTTCTGTCCGGGTTGGTTTTTAAAAGGGCCGTCTTTGAAGGTTTAGTAGAGTTCGACGGAGCTACGTTCAGTGGACCAGTGCTGCTCAGCCAAGCAGATGCCGGCGCGGACGACTTTTCGTCTGGTGACCTTCTTGCCCGCCTTGCGACAGCCGACTTCGAACGTGTGAAATTCTTCGTTTATGCACGGCAGCAAGCACAACATTTTAATAGCTCCCCAGATTTGGTGCGAAAACCTTCCTTGAAGCACGGGAGTGGCAAGTATAATCCAGGCTTGTCGGGAAATTTATATGATGAAGTGCTGTGGATTCAACCCCCGTCATTGTGTGGCGCAGTCAGCCCAACGGCTCTGCGGAGTTCTGGAACAAGCGCTGGTATGACTACACAAGGCTTTCCACCGAATCGTCGTGCGGCTTAGGGTGGCAAGCGGCCATCCACCCGGAAGACCTAGACGAGTTCGCCGAAAGGTGGCGCTCCGATCTGACTTCCGGCCAAGCCGGTGAGATAGAAGTGCGTCTGCAGCGCTTCGACGGGGCTTACCGCTGGCACCTTCTTCGCTATGAGCCGACGCGCGATGCGGGCAGGGACGTGACGAACTGGAACGGAATCGCCCTCGATGTGGAAGAGCGAAAGCGTGTCGAACAAAAGCTGCGGCAAGACGAACAGCAGTTCCGCACGATCACCAATCTCATTCCTCAATACATTACCGTGCTGGCACCGGACGGGATGGTGCTGTATGTGAATCAGGTGGCGCTGGAGCGGCTTGACATCCAAATGGAAGATGTCCAGAAGAAAGACTTGTTTTGGCTTCCCTTTCATCCCGATGATGTCGAGCGCGTACGCGAGGAACGCCTCGAAGGGCTTTCGCGCGAGATTCCGTTCGAACTGGAAGTGCGCATTCGGTTAAGGAATGGGCAGTATCGCTGGCATCTCGTTCAATACAATCCCGAGAGAGACGAGCGAGGAGGGGTGATCCGCTGGTATGCCACGGCAACCGATATCGATGACCGGAAGAAGGCCGAAGAGGGTCTCCGGAACGAGAACCTGGTGCTGCGCGAAGACCTTGACCGCTTCTCGATGTTCGACGACATTATCGGATCTTCTAAACCGATGCGCGAAGTTTTGCAACAAGTAGCAAAAGTGGCGCCCTCGGATTCGACGGTTCTGATCCTGGGCGAAACCGGAACGGGTAAAGAGATGATTGCGCGCGCGCTGCATCGGCGCTCCCATCGCTCGGCTCGTGTTTTCGTTCGAGTGAACTGCGCGGCCATTCCCCAATCGCTGATCGCATCCGAACTCTTTGGACACGAAAGAGGCGCATTCACGGGCGCACTGCAGAGACGCGTGGGTAGATTCGAAGCAGCGCAGGGCGGGACACTTTTTCTGGATGAAGTCGGGGATCTCCCGATGGAGACTCAGATTGCGCTCCTCCGCGTATTACAGGAGCGCGAATTAGAGCGGGTGGGAAGCCATTACCCCATCTCCGTCGATGTGCGCTTAATTGCCGCCACCCATCGCGATCTGCGCGCGGCGGTCGCTGCCCGAACGTTTCGCGAGGATCTCTTTTACCGGCTCCATGTTTTTCCGATTGCCCTTCCGCCACTGCGGGAGCGGGCGGAAGATATTCCAGTGCTTGTCGAGTATTTCGTCGGGCAATACGCGCAAAAAGCTGCCAAGGCCATCCGGCACATCGCCAAGCAGAGTCTCGACCGAATGAAGGCCTACCGTTGGCCCGGGAATATTCGCGAACTGCAAAACGTGGTAGAGCGCGCCATGATTTTAACGGACACCGATACATTCGCCGTCGATGAAAGCTGGCTCAAATGCGAACCGGCGTCTTCGAATCGACAGAAGGGCCTATCGGCACTGACGGAGCGTGAAGTCGAGGTCATCGAGGCTGCATTGGCGGAAAGCCACGGCCGTATTTCCGGTGCCGCCGCAAAACTCGGAATTCCGCGCCAGACGCTGGAGTCTAAAATCAAACGGCTGGGGATTGATCGGCACGGACGAAAGGGATGACCTTTGGTCACTTTCCGGTGGCAGAAGCCTGTGGCAGAATCGACCCATCGGCAATCCGCAGACTGTCTATGCCATAAATTTTTCAGGTTGCCGTCGACGACCGACATAGAACCACGGCCCATCCCGGCTGTGCCCGTGACCATTGGCCATGCGCTGAAAAGAAAAGCAACCGACCCGGAAACATGCCGGAGATTCGTCGTTTTGCTGAACCTGCGGCAAGGGTCCTGTCTGCCAACCAAGTCGTTTCAGCAAGATGCCAACGGCCCGCGGCTTGCATTTCTCTTATGACATGACACAAACTGACAAACTGCTCTACACCGCCAAAGTCCATACCAGCGGTGGAAGAGAGGGCGCCTCGCGCAGCGATGATGACCGCCTGGATGTGAAGCTCTCCCTACCCGGCGCGCCAGGCGCTGGAACCAACCCGGAACAGTTGTTCGCTGCCGGTTGGTCGGCGTGCTTTCTCGGCGCCATTCGGCTCGCGGCCGCCCAAGCAAGGGTGACGCTGGCGGCCGACGCCGCCATAGACGCGGAAGTTGACCTCAGCGCGGCAGACGGTGAGTACTTCTGAAGGCCCGCCTCAACGTGAGCCTGCCGGGTTTAGAGCGCGCCGTTGCACGGGAGTTGATGAACGTGGCGCATCAGACCTGCCCCTATTCCAAAGCCACACGAGGCAATATCGCGGTCTCGCTGAACGTCATCTAGGGTGGTAGCCACTCCCAACCGAAACCCTCCGTCAAGGATAAGCCCTTTGGTCACATCAGCCCTGCCAAATAAAAGCTTGCCCTACGAAAGTGCGTGATCGCCCGATCGCTACGCACTTTGTACGGATTTCGGGCCTACAGTGGCTCGGAAAACCCTCTGGATACCTAGACATTGCGCAGTAACTGTATTCTGCGCAGTTTGCTTCCGCTGTTGCGTCCGTTAACGGTGGTTTTCGGGTGAATGTGTTCCATACCCCTGAGAGGAGCAAAAAATGAAATTGCCAACTGACGCTCAAGTGAGATCTCAATCACAAACTCAGCTTGATGCATGGAGAGGATTTTTGAGGATCAACTGCGATGCGCTGTTTCAAACCGCTCTACTACTAACCGCCGACCCCAGAGAGGCGGAAGCAAGTCTCTTCGCTGCGATCGAAACCCTGGATCTGTCCGAGTTTCCGGACGACAAGGCACTGATCACCATGCAAGAGAATGTGGTGCAGCGGGCTGTACAAATCGCCAGGCCGCTAGACAGCTCAAAACTCCTCGATGCCGGGGCCATGCTTCAGACAGGATTAAGGTCTATTCTTCAGATCCACACGTCCTCGCGGGTGTGCTTTGTTTTGCGTACGTTACTCGGTTACACCACGCCGTTGTGCGCTCAAATAATGGCCGTCGAAGAGGCTGCAGTACAAGAGTTACTTAGAATCGCGTTTCTACAATTGCGAAGCGCTGTAATCAGGACCGAGTCGCCGCAAACGAACAGCCGTCTGTGTGCGATGAATGCTGGAATACTGCCGACTGAAGAACCACACGGCGGCTTCAGGGGATCGTGTTCACCGCTGTAACGTAAATCTCAGAAATCTTATGAAGATAGAAAAGGACAACGATATGGAAATGAAATATGAACAAGCGAGCTCTCTCCGAAAGCTGTATTTCGTCAGGACGGCATCGCGGAATTCCACACTTACATCTACTCAACCGCATCAGCAGGAGCTTCTCATGCGCATCTCTTTTTATTCCTTAGCCCTTCTTGTAGCCACACTTCCCGCTTCCACGGCGTTCAGCCAGTCCTTCCCTCCCGGAGTGTCGCCAGTCGCCGGCGCTGTCGTAAGTGTTAGCTCTACTACCATCAGCCTTCAGACGCAGCAAGGGCCTGTAAACGTCCATCTTGTGCAGCCTGCCACCGTGTTTGAGGGCAAGCCCTCTGACATGAGCCATATCGCGGCCAACAGTTACATTGGGGTCGGTTCAGTCAAAGGCGCTGATGGTAAGGAACACGCAACCAATATCAAGATCTTTCCTGAGGTGTTCCGAGGTCTTGCAGAGGGAAGCTATATGCAGCCTGCTCCAGCCGGCGCGCCTTCCAATAGCCGCATGACTAACGGTGCCGTCGCAGCGTCAGCGAAGACAAAGACCCCAGCTTCAGGCTCTCGCATGACGAATGGAGCGGTTACCAACGCAGCGTCTGGTTCCGAACTGATCGTGGGAGGCCAGCACATTGACGTTCCTGCGGGTACCCCCGTTATTCTGATCGCTCCGACCACAAAGCCTCTGCAGCCAGGGCAGCATGTATTGATTCCCGCGAAAAAGCAGAACGACGGCCGCTTCGATGGCCAGACCATTCTGCTGCTGCCTACGAAGTAAATATTTCCTGCATCCCGGTCCCAGGTGCGCTTGGGGCCGGGTGCCTAGGTGAGGAGGACCGATGAAATTGATAGCCATACCGCTCGTGAGTGTAGCTGCTCCCTCCCGTGACGCAGAGGTCGTTCGCATCCAGCACAAGCACCACTTCCTGGTGCGCTGGGCGCATTGGACTACCATTCCGCTGTTGCTGGGACTGATTCTGAGCGGGATTTTCCATCTACTGGGCTTCGCCCATCTTCCAACACTCCACCGACGCGACAGGGAACTTTGATCGGGCTGCAGACATTGGTATCTGGCTTTGTGCCCATGTGCCTGGCTTACATCACTACAGCAGTCCACCGGACTGGCTTTACAACCACCTGAGCCTCGGGCCGGGAATGCTGGGCGTCGCCCTTCGGCTGCACTGGTTCTGCGCTTACCTGTTCATGGCCAACGGTGTGCTTTATCTGCTTGGACTGGCCCTTGGTGGAGGCTGGAGAGCACTTGTTCCCAAACGGGTGGATTTTCTTGCGGGATTAGGGATGGTTCGGTACTACTCGCTGGCCCCGTTCGCATTCCTCCTTCGCAGGCCGTTGCTCCATCCGGCTCACACCGGTAAATACAACGCGCTGCAGAAGGCAGCTTATGTGTCGGTATCGGTAGTCGGCGTTCTGATCGTTCTCTCCGGGTGGGCAATTCATAAGCCGATGCAGCTCCACTGGCTGGCAGCAGCATTCGGCGGCTACAACGCTGCGCGGGTCTGGCACTTCTGCCTCATGTGCTTTTTCATTCTCTTCGTAATTCCTCACGTCATCCTGGTGTTGGCGGATGGCTGGGACACAATGCGCAGCATGATCACGGGTTGGACTTCAAGAACGAAAACAGCGGGTGGCAAGACACTATGACGCATAACAATCTGCTTGTCTCTACAACAGAGGACAGTTTGGAAGTCCCGTCCGCCCTGCTTAGAAAGCGAACTCGCCGTGACGTGCTGCTGTTCGGCGCGGGTGCGCTTGCGGCGCTGACGGCTGGAACTGTGCTCCTTCCAGACGAGACCCTGCAACGTCTCGGCGTACATCGCAAGCTCGAGGTGCCGGGAAAAGACTGGCTGCTCGATCGGGCAATCAACATCGATGATGATGTTGCTGAAGCGCTGTACTCTTCAAATCGCCGCGTGCCTACCTATTCCAGATCTCAGGTAACGGGTCTGAAGAACAACTACAACGGCGCCACTCCCACTTCCGATTACATCCCGTCGTGGAGGCTTATCCTCAACGGTCTCCAGTCCGGCTTGGCAGTATCGCTGAACATCCGCACCCTCATGCACCGCTTCGCCGTGCATGAGGAGATCACCCGCTTCGTTTGCGTCGAGGGTTGGAGCGAAATCGCGTGGTGGGGTGGAATCCGTTTTGCCGATTTGCTCAAGGCCTTCCCGCCGGTCTCCCAAGCGAAGTGGGCCCTTATCGAATCGTCTGTAAATCTCAATGCAAACGGTAACTCAGATCCTTATTACATTTCTCTAGATATGAAGACAGCACAGCATCCCCAGACGCTGCTGGCAACGCACTACCACGGCGAACCATTGACCCCTGGAGCACGGTGCGCCCCTGCGCCTCCTCGTTCCCGTAAAGCTTGGGCTGAAGAATGTAAAAGCTATCACCGCCATTACGTTCCTTGCCGACCAGCCAGATGACTACTGGCGGGTGAGGGGATACTCACGGTATGACGGCATATAAATGAGTTTCAAAAAAAGCTTGTCCCTTTTTCTGATCCTGACATGTCAGACGACCGCTCCATCCTGGGCGCTTGCGATTGCGACCGGAGACTCCGCTGGGGGCGGGGTGCCTATGCCGTGGATTCCACTGCCGGATCGGAACATACTGCTTCTTGACGAGCGCCTGATGCGATGCACAGGCATTCGTACTATCCCGATTGTTCAAAGAAAAGGCTCTACATCATGATGACTGAACAGCAGGTCGTAATCATTGGGGGTTCCGAAGGTATCGGCCTCGCGGTCGCGAAGGCGGCACGTGCACTTGGAGCTCGGGTTCTTGCCGTCGGAAGAACTAAGGCCAAACTCGAAGCCGCACAGTACGCGGTGAGCGGCTTGGATATCTGCGCAGCGGATATCAACAACACGGAAGCGATTCAAAAGCTTTTTTCCGAACTCCCAGCCGTAGATCATGTCTATGTCGCGGCTGGGAGCAGCACGATTGGAGGTCCACTCGACAATCCGCTCAGCGACTTCCGCCACAGGTTCGACGAACGTGTCTGGGGTTCGATTCAAGTGGTTCGTGCCGCGCATGGGCGCATGCGTCCGGGTGGTTCCTTTACTTTTAGCGGCGGCCTTTCAACCGACCGCCCAATCAAGGGAGCGTGGGTGAATGGCATTGCGACCATGGCAGCCGAACAGCTCGCGCGTGTTCTGGCTCTGGAGCTTGCGCCCATTCGCTTCAACGCGGTGTCTCCTGGCTATACAGAGACCCCGATGTGGAACAGTGTCTTTCCGGGAGTCGGAGTACAAGCCATCAGTGAAGTCACAAAGAAGCACCTGGTTCCCCGTCTGGTCACGACGGATGAGGTTGCCCAGGCTGTCCTGCTGCTTATGCAAAATGGCGCGAGGCTGGTCTAATGCTTCAAAGTGACTGAACATCAACTACTAAATGAGCAAGGAACTCCTTTTTCTCTTAGTCTGAGGTTCGGCAGTTGCGACCACGCCCTGGATT
>CAXUCT010000208.1:0-6222 GCA_964249415.1 uncultured Bryobacteraceae bacterium
AACACGTAGAGGTAGGGGCGAATCGCTTCCGTCGTCAGGCCGCTGTGCCAACTGACGATGCTGTCGATTAGCGTGTCTGTCTCCGCTGCGTCCTCGAGAGCGGCCGTCACCTCCACGCGATTGCAAGTGGAGAGGATCAGCGCCTCCTTTGCTCCGCGCGACTGCATGGCCACCAGCGCGCGCGAGACATCTTCCGCTCGGTAGGCACATTGCTCGCGGACGTGCACCGGAGCGCTGCGATGATTGATGCCGACCAGTACCAGCTTCATCGCAGCCACAGGCTTCGTAAGCCCACGTGCGTCGCCCACGTCACGATGGAGCACCCCAAGACGCTCACCGCCAACCAGGCAATTCGCCTCCCGCGCCAGCCCGCCGAAACGCGCAAGAAAATCATCGCTAGATAAAATGCCCAGGTGAAGAGGAAGAATGCGATCTCGGGATTTAGAATCCAGTTCGTTCCGCTCTCAATGAACGCCCACACCACGCCCGTAATGGTGCCGATGGTGATGAATACAAATCCGGCGTTCATGGCCTGCGTGATCACGCGATCAAGAGTGCCAAGCGGCGGTAGGCGGTTTGCCGACGGGATCACGTCCTTGCGTTTGAGCTGGCGCTCCTGCAACAGGTAATACACCGACGCCACCGCCGACAGGATCAGCGCAGCGTAGCCGATCAGCACTGTCGCCACATGCACAACCAGCCAGGCGTTCCGCACTCCAGGGCTGCTCCAAGTGGCCACCGGAAACTCGGTTGCGCCAATCAGCGTCATGAAAAACACCAGCGGGAACAGGCACACAGCGAAAATGTCGATCCGGTAATAGCCGTACGCTAACAGAAAAACCATCGCGATCAAAAACGCGCACAGCGAACTGGTCTCGTAGAAATTGTTCACCGGAAGATGGCCGGTCTCGGCCCGGAGTTCAACAATCGAGACCAAGTGAAACACCACGCCCGTGGCGAACGCTACCAGCGCCGGGGCGAAGAACCGGGTGCTCCTTCGGAATAGGTAAATCAGGGCGTACAGTAGTCCGCACGCGTACAGGGCGGCGGCTGTCCGCAACCAGACAACACTCATAACCGGGGGCTCTTCTTTAGTATAGGAGGCTGGCAGCAGTGTGCGACGCCATGCGGACGCAAGCCGCTATAGCTTCTCGGTTCCTTCAACCTTCGCTAAGCCTCGGTCAAATGTGCCGAGCGGGAGGTGTCCAGCTTTGCGCGCAAGTTGCAATAGCAGGCAGTCGGAAAAGCCCAGCGCCGGGCGTGCGCGAAAGAGCTCCAATGCGGCGGTTACCATATCAGAGTCCTGAACAGTCAGAGTCTTGTGGTTTAGCAGCATCTCAACGGCAGTGGCAAGCTCGCGAGCCGTGAGTTCGTACACTGTCTCCAAAACCCACATTGCCTCGGTGAGCGCGAGAACCGAAATCCACGCTCCTTGCTCAATGAAAGCATCGGAAGAGGCTGCTTGGCGCGGCTCGTCGCGGCTAATCAGGCGAACCAGGACATTGGTATCAATTGCGCGCATATCGTTCGCGAGCGCGTCGCCCAATGCCCTCCTTTAGCTCATCGAGCGTGCGCGGCTTCGACGCCTGACGGGAAAATAGCGCCCGGTGAATATCTTCAGACGAAAACGTTCCCGACCGTCGGACAGTAATGCTCTCCCCTTCTTCATCCCACTCCAGAATTGAGCCCGGACCGATACCTAGCTTTCTTCTAATCTCGACGGGAATAGAAATCTGACCTTGCGACGTAACTCTGGACCGCGAAATAGACATACCTCACATTACCAGGGTAACGTAAACATTTCCAAAACTTAGAAAATCTCAGACCTCCTAAGGAAAACCGTCCCGCTCGGCTGCACGTTGGAGGCCGGTTAGCCATTCCTTGGCGGCAGGCCCCGAGTTTATCGGACGGATAGATCGTCTGTATCAATGGGCCGTCCGTGGACTCTTCACGAAGACAAGCGTATGACTAATGGGCGCGGTCGCCATAGACGCGCGTTTGATGAGCCTCTAATCTAAACTCAACACTCTTGGTATAAGAATGCCGGCCTGAACGTTAGGCGCTACTCCCCGACAAGCCCGACCGATCGTCTCGATTCGATGACCGAACGGTAGGAGCGGATGAAGGAACGATAGGAGTGATGTCTGTGATGGAGGCCCCTCCATCGGAGGTGGCCAGCAAGCTTGTCGCAGTTTCGCCGTTCCTACCGTTAGTACACATTCCTCCAGAGCCAATAAGCCATCCATTAACTTGGTCGACAAAGCTGTTTCTAAGATATTGAGTGGGACGGGTTCTTGCGGGAACGACACTGAGTTACTCTCAGTGTGAGTTCCAATAACAGCGGTGCCGTCAGATCGGAAGGCTCTAACAATCTTGGAGTTTATATCGAGAAAGCTACAGGATGAGTTATAGGGATTTTTGCTTCCTAGAAGCTTGGTGCAGTTCTAGCCACCCGCGCTTTTCATCTAAGAATGTCAGGTCAGAACCACCACTCGACCAAGGCACTTGGGACTGAAATGCCCCTAACGGCGTTGTTCCCCAAGTCTTGCCTCTATCATTCGTACGCGAAATTGAAGCAGCGAAGGAACCATCCGGATTTGGAGAGGCAAGTACTGTCCACCCGGTAGACGCATTTAAAAAGAAGACCGTGGATACCGTCTGATTAGGAAGAAGGTTAGACGTGATGTTAGCCCATTGCCGTCCCCTCTGTCTCAGTCCACATAATCTTGTTGGCCACGAGGGCCCAACCAGTGGAAGAAGTGAGTAAGTGGGCAAGTAATATCACAAATATAGAACCGGATTTGGGACGAAGGGTCGACACCCCTTACCACCGGGGTCTCAGGTTCGATCCTTCCCCTTCTTCCCCATGTAAGCCGTTCCTGTCAGGTTCTTCAGCTCTGACGGCGTCAACCACCCGTCAGCAGCGGGAACGCCTACCTTGGTGTATGGCCCCGGACATAGGTGACACTTTCGGTCCCGGACACGGGTAACAATCTTCTCTCTGAGTATCGCGGAAGCGGTGTCGCGGAGCCGGAAGCGAAGCGACACTGCTTCCTAGTTCCCGGTTGGCCGACGATCCAGGACCAACTCGGAAAGTAAACACATCGCCGTTACTCGTGGGCGACAGGCCAGACGCCTGCATCCGGTAGAGCCTAGGGAGCGCTCAGCGTCGCAATTTGGTCGCGAAGCCACCGATGAGATGTCTCCTGGTCCAGCCGTCGATGCCAGAGCATGACGTAATGGAACGCGGGTATCTGAATCGGAGCCTGCACCAGCCGGAGCCCTTGCGGTATCGCAACGCCATTTAGCAGCCGCTTGGGAACAGTTGCTATGTAGTTCGTCTCCTTGAGACAGAGCGCCGCCGCGACAAAGTATGGCACCGTCACCGCCACCTCCCGATGTAACCCGAGGTTCGCAAGCGGTCGATCAACAAGAGTTTGCTGTCCGGCCAGAGTGCTGATCATGATGTGACGAGACCGAAGATAGTCTTCTAACCCGAATCGTTTCCTGTGATACGGGTGTCCCTCGGCCACCAGACAAACGAACTCCTCGGGAAAGAGCAGCGAGCTTTCCGTTCCGTTGATAGCGCCGGCCGCCTCCAGGGACAGGTCGATCCGACCCGACTCCAGATCCTGCAGGATGCGATCATCTCGTACGATTGCTTCAAGGGTAATGTGAGGGGCCACCTCGCTCAGGTGACGAACAAGCTTAGGCAAGATAACCACGGCGGCATAGTCGGTCATAGACAGGCGGAAGCGGTGACGCGCGTGTTCCGGCTGGAAAGTGCAGCCCCGGATTAGATCATCCAATTGAGGAAGCACACGATCCAGCTCGCGAAGCAAACGCTCCCCTCGACTGGTACGTTCATACTTTTTCCCGGAGCGGATCAGCAACTCGTCGCCGAACATCTGCCGCAGCTTTTCCAGTATCCGGCTCATGGCCGACTGGCTCAGATGGATCCGCCGCGCCGCCTTCGTGACGTGCCGTTCTTCGAGCAAGACTCGCAAAGGCTCAAGAAGGTTTAGATCCTTCGCCGATGAATGTGTTTCTTGCATCATCAGCATTCTAACAATGCATGAGTCGATTCGATAGATCAACGGTCTAACTGTTGGGGAGCAAAGTATATGCCATCTGCAATTGATCGGCGGAAATTTTTAGAATGGACAACTGCTGCCGCCATGCTCGGCTCAATCGATCTTCCTGCAAGCTCACAGGTGATCGATCCCAGACCGCCAACAGTAGACATATCGAATCCGTCACAGATCGCGGAGGGTGTTTGGCTTTTACGAGACCACAGGGTCTGGCTTGTACCGAACATCGCCATCATCGCCGGGAAGGATTCTGTGCTTGTTATTGACACCGGTCTGGGACCGGCGAATGGCGAGAAGGTCCTCGACACAGCGCGTCGTTTGGCAGGCTCGCGCCGATTATTCCTGACGATAACCCACTTTCACCCAGAGCACGGATCTGGAGCGCAGGTTTTTCACCCAAATGCAACGATTGTGTACAACCGCGCCCAGCGCGACGAACTGATTGAAAAAGGGGTTCGCTACATCGAGTTGTTCCGGAAAACACAAAGCAAAGCTGCTGCGGACGCCTTGGACGGCAGCACGCTGGTAATGCCCCACTTCGTGTACGAAGGAGACAAAGCGGAGCTCGACTTAGGGGGCCGCAAGGTGGAATTTCATGCCTGGGGAAAAGCCCACACGCGCGGCGACCAGATTGTCTATTTGCCAGATGAACGGATCCTCTTCACGGGTGATTTGATCGAAGAGCGAATGTTCCCGATCTTCCCCTGGTTTCCGCCGGCGGACGTGGACGTCGATTCTGTCCGCTGGATCGCCAGCTTGGAAGGCATGCAGCGCCTTCAGCCTCGGTTGCTTGTACCGGGGCATGGCGACCCCGGAGACAGCAGGATAGCGCTGAACCTGTCCGCTCACATTCGCGACGTTGACCGCCGCGTGAGGGGTATGCAGTCGCGTGGAGCAAGCGCGGAACAGATTGTTGCCGGGTGCAAGCCGCAAATCATGGCCGCCTACCCCAATTGGGAGCACCCCGGACTGCTCGACTGGGAGTTGAACTATTTCGCGGCGCGGAAAGCGTAGCCCGACAGGTAACGTAGGCGCATTAACAACAACAAAAAAAGACATGCCACCGACAAATAACAACGACATCACCGCTGATTTATCTCCCAATTGGCTAATCACTCGGCGATTTACAATACCGGGGCTGCTCGGAACGGTGATCGTAGGCCTGCTCGCCTTCGGAGCGGCCCGTGCTCAGGACCAGAAGCCCGCGGCTGTACTGCGAAACGAGCCGATCAAGACCGGGTGCTGGACCTATAGCGGGCCGGGCACGGTCAACACGTATTGGGTCGAGACGCCGGGCGGCGGCCTCGTCGTGATTGATGTACAGCGCGACCTTGTGCATGCGGCGCAGGCGCTGGCCGCCGTCAAAGCGGTCGATAAGCCTGTGCGCGCGATCCTCGTCACGCACGCGCATCCGGACCATTACACCGGCCTCGGCCTTTTCCGGCAGGCGTTTCCAGGCGTCCCCGTCTATTCGTCGAAAGCGACCGCAGACGCGATCCGCAATGACACCTATGGCGCGAACGCGGGCACGCAGGCCGATGCACCCGACGTGACCCCGCGCGAGTTCGTAGCGCCCGGCATCACCTTCAACGGTGATACGACGCTTCAGATCGACGGCCTGACGATTATCGTGCGCGAGCTGGGGCCGGGCGAGGCGCCCGCCGATAGTGCTTATTACCTGCCCGCGACGCGCGAGCTGTTTGTCGGCGACGTCATCCTGAACCGGCTCCACGGCCCGCTGAACGAGGCGCATACGGCCGAATGGCTCGGCATCATCGACCGGCTCGACGCCATGTACCCAAATGTCAGCATCGTGCATCCTGGACACGGCGCTGCCGGACCGAAGCAGCCAATGTTCGACGATGAGCGGCTCTATCTGCGCACCTGCCGCACTATTGCGGCGGAGGAGATCGCGCGCGGCGGGTTCACCGATGCGGCCAAGGCTGCGACGATCCGGCGGATCAACGCGCGCTTCCCCTACACCAATCCGACCGGTCGCAAAGACATCGTGCGCGATAGCGTGGATGGACTGTTCCAGGAATTTTCCAAGCCGTCGGACGCGCCGCTCCAATGACGCGAGAAATGAGCGCGAACGGGAGGTTACGATGAAGCTCCGCAGAACGCGCTTCGT
>CAXUCT010000208.1:6232-7872 GCA_964249415.1 uncultured Bryobacteraceae bacterium
ATTACGGCTTTGCTAGCGGTCACGGTCGCATTACTGCTCACCAGGACACGCGCTGAGGCGGCGTCCCTGACCAGCACGCCGTTCGGCACGACACAGGAGGGCGCACCCGTCACCCGCTACACCATGACGAGCCCTAGCGGGGTTCGTATATCGTTCATCAACTATGGCGGCATCATCACCGACGTCACCGCGCCCGACCGGCAGGGTCACCTCGCGCCGGTCACGCTCGGCTTCGCGACCTTCCGCGAATATGAGACGACGAGCGCGAGCAACGAATACTACTTCGGCGGGCTGTTGGGGCGCGACACGAATTGGGTCAAGAACGGCCGCTTCAAGCTGGACGGACACCTTTACCAAATAACGCTGAGCGATCCGCCAAATACCATTTACGGGGGCAAGCGCGGCTTCGACAAGCGCACCTGGACGGTCGAGCCGCTCGTAACCTCGGGACCGACAGTATCCGCACGGCTGACCTATACCAGCCCGGACGGCGAGGAAGGCTTCCCGGGCACGGTCAAGGCCGCCGTCACCTACTCGCTGTCGCAAAATGGCGCGTTCACGATCCACTACCAAGCGACAACTGACAAGGCGACGATCGTCAACCTAAGCAGCCATATGAGCTTCAATCTGGCGGGTGCCGGGTCGCCCGCGGGGGTGCTCGGGCAGGATCTCGCCGTCGACGCGGATCGCTATCTGCCCGTTGATCGCAAGCAGATCCCGCTCGGTACGGTAGCACAGGTCGCGGGCACGCCGTTCGATTTCCGCCGCTCCACCTTGATGGGCGCGCGCATCCACGACAAGCATCCGCAGCTCGCGATGGCGGACGGCTACGATCAGTATTGGGTGTTGAACAAAAAGCCGGGCGTGGCCGGACTGCATCTCGCGACGCGCGTCGTCGATCCCGGCACCGGCCGCACGCAGGAGGTCTCCACCACTCAGCCGGGGGTGGAGATCTACACCGGAGGGTTCTTCAGCGGCGACACGGTCGGCATCGGTGGGCGATATGTGAAGTACGCGGCGTTCACAATGGAAACGCAGGGCTATCCGGAGGCGATCAACCACCCCAGTTTTCCGTCGTCTGTGCTGAGGCCCGGGGAAACCTATGACACTATTACTGTGTTCCGCTTTGGCGTTGCGCATTACTGTGTTCCGCTTTGGCGTTGCGCGCTAGGAGGGGTGGGGATACACGAGATTTGATCGCAGGCCTTTCTGCTCTAGGCGGATCTGCGACTCAACCCGCGTGTAGTCGCCAAGTGTTGATCGATCCCGGAGGATGTGTCGGCGTCGAGCACTCCTAGATACATCTGTCCGAAGTAGACCCGGAATGCTCCCGGTTGGCGTTAGAAGCGAACCAATCCACTAAGCGGCTGAACGCATCGGTGACCGTGAATGTGTCGCAGCGCTCTCCGTTGCCGCATTCGAAGGTCCCTTTAAAATCCATGCACCAAACCTGATTCGGTCTTGTTGCTCCAACCAGCCTCTGGACATAAGGCACGAAATACCAAGACGGCGGCCCAGATCAGTGATCGTTGAATCGCCGCACAGCACTTCGGCGATGAACTTGGGGCGCTCATCGGACGCTCGGCTCTCTTTCCAGGGCATGGGCGCACTCTCCAATTCAAAACAAACTGGATGGTTAC
>CAXUCT010000209.1:0-2504 GCA_964249415.1 uncultured Bryobacteraceae bacterium
GCATCTACCGCGCTTACTGCGTAGTAAAAGTTTTGACCCGGGGCAAGCTCGCCAGCAGTCGTGTCGTACCCCGGTGAGAGAGACAGCAAAGGAAGGCTGGGTGCATTCGCACTGGGTTTGGTCGGCTGGGAAAACTTGACCGTCAATACGTCAGTCGCCGTTCCATCCTTTTGGGCCTGAGTTTGCTCAGAGACTTGGAAGTCAAAAAACTCGAGAGTTGCTGTATTCGGCGCATTGTGCGCAACTAGGCCGATGAGCGGCCGCGGCGTTTGAGTCTGGCTCGATGGCTGTCTTCCTGCTCCCCCCAACACCGTCGTGCTGTCGCTGTACCAGTCGTCATCGTGGATTTGCGCCAGTATTGTGACAAGTTGGTAGTTCACGGCCGGAGACAACTTCACTACCCGAAACGGGATGCGCGAGAGTGGAGTGCCATCGGAGGCAGTCAGGATCGGCCGTGAGGAACTTAGGGCAATGATGTCGCCCGGACGAATCTTCAGCCCCCGAAAGCTTGTCTGAAACTCCACAAACATATTGCCATCGATCGCCTTATCCAACTGCTGCAGCAGTACTCTCGTGGCCTGGCTAAAGTTCGCAATTCCAAGCGCGGTCGATTGACTGCTGATCTCATATCCAAGCAGTGCCGCATCATCCGCCTTTACCACCGACAAACTATCCTGCTGATACTCGTTCTGCTCATCTTGAAATTCGACGCTTAGTCGATTAGAGCTTTCGGCTATAGTTCTCGAAGTCAGCCGCAATGTTGAGCTTCCATTTGGATGGCGGACGACTCCGGAGAACGGCGGAAGAAAGCCATCGCTGAATTCGTACGCCGGCCAACCATTATCTATCGGTGCCAGGCTGTTCGCCCCGTCTGGCAAGGTGGGCTGCTGCTTGGCAATGCTAGTCTCCGGCCGCAACTCCAGCAAGCCGCTAGAACCGTATCGAAGCATCAGGCTGGAGGCAACGCGGATTCCACGTACCACAACCGCGGCGCTCTGGCGCTTAGTCAGAATCAGATTGCACTTGTATCTCGCTACTGGGTTAGCAGCATTTCCATCAGCGTCTGTGGCGGCAATCGGTTCGCTGCAGTAACTAGCCGCGCTGATAAAGCTTGCTACATTCACGTCTTCGATGGACCAGCCGGACCGCTGAAGTATGTCCAAGATGATCCATGCCGGATTGTCCGACCAAGCGGTCAATAGAGTGCCGTTTGCATCATAAGTGTCAACCTGTATCCCTTGCACGAGTACTTCTACGTTGGGCAAGGAGGTTCCACTGCTGATGCGGTTCGGCACAATCACGGAGGCCGCAGCCATGCTTCCATACGGGTCACCTAACGGCTGATTCTTTGAATTGAAATCCATGTTGAACTGGCCGTTCCGCGCGCCGCCTGTGAACACCGTGTATGAGCCTGTAGTTGTCATGTCTTGGCCCGGTACATTCTTCGGTATCTCGACATCGTTGACAACAACTTTCAATACGCCGTCAAAGCTGCTGTTTCCGATGGCGCCCATTCCGAGCAGCACTTCCATGTGCGTCAGATTTCCGTCATTACGCGAAAAGATGACCGGCGCTTTGAGCCAGCCTTGGCCGTAGACAATCGGCACTGGATCGTTGTACTTCGCCGAGTTAGCCAGCAGGGGCGAGAGATGAGACGTCTTGTCCCCCGAAGTTCTCACCATCACTGCTGAAGGCACAAATTCGAACCCTCCAAACCGCGCCGTCGGTCGATTCGCGCTATCGCTGTTAAACATTCCACGGGCCAGGCAATCGCTTCTCGATCTCGCGCAAGAAGTGTACGGTTGGCCGTCAGGTCCAAGATTGCCCACCCCTCCAGGAACATCAGGGGAGTAACCGCACCGGTAAAACTGCGAAAATCTGTTGTCGGCCGCGCCATTCGCGGCTTCGGTTCTTTGACCCGGGGTAGCCGGGAAATTCCAAGGGCAGGAACGCTGAATGCGAACTTCAGGAACGGGGACCCGTTGCAGGCTGAGCTTATTTGTGAACGTTAGGACAAGCGAGTCCTCCGCTATTTCATCCGGATCTCCCGCAATTCCGCTAAACAGAACGGTGCTCTCCGTAGTAATCGTTCCTGTAGGTAAATCTGCGAACGCAAAGTAAACAGTGAGTTGCGATCCCTTAAAGCCATATCTTGCGTTGAGCCCCGCCAATCTTGCGTCTGCATCAGCCAGCGTAAGCGAGAGCTTTGTAATTCCATCCATCGCATCATCGGCGGACAGTTGCAAGTCAAACAGGTTGTGCTTCAGCACCCTAGCCGAATAGTTGTTTCCAGCAAACAAGATCGCGTGGGTACACCAGTATTCAGGAGCGGCAGCAGTCTCACCTACGGGCGCCGCAAGAACGCACTCAAAGAAAAGCAGCGGCGTGTCGGCCTCAGCTTGCTCTTTTGCAATGTTGATCGTGGTTCCCATGCTTAGTCCTTTATGGCGGTTTCTATGCTGAATGATGTGGAGTATAGGTTCGGCGCCTCGGCCGCACTCGTG
>CAXUCT010000209.1:2514-3810 GCA_964249415.1 uncultured Bryobacteraceae bacterium
ATGTGCATTCGCATAAACGCCACCTATGCTTGCAGTGGGCCGGTAACGCGACGGAGACACCTGTGCCTCCAACTGCAACCCGTATAGACCAACCTGCTGGCCAGCTGCCAAGGTGAGTCCAATCGTGAACATAGTGCCGGAGTCGTTCATCCGCCCGCTCGACACCAGGCGGCTCCATGTCGGCCCCACCGCAAAGCCCGCCTCCTGAGTGGACAACCCACTCCGAGTCAGTACAATCTTCGAAGGTTGAACGCTGGTCGCGTACAACGAAAAGCAGTATTGGTAGTTAGCCGGAACGGCAAGCGTTTGACTAATTTGTAAGCTCGCCTGACCAACGTTCGTAACCGTGAACCCGGCTGTGCCCCCGTCCGGGTCTGCTAATCCGGAACTCACCTGAATTAAGTTCAGCCGTTGCCACGCCGCATTTCTTAAATCAGAACTCCACGCTAACATGTTTTCCGTCGGATCTATAAATGTGAATCCGCGGAATGCGCCGGCACAGGCCGAAAAATGGGCCTCCAGCGCTTGCACGTCCGCTGTCGCCAATTCCGTGTAAACCATTTGCCAGATTCGGTGTGCTCCGTTAGGATCGGTTGACAAAATCAGAGTCCCATCCGGAAGCACGTTCTTGATCGTCCTCACTAAGCTCGTCTTCTTAATCGGATACTGAGCAATTGCTCCGCTAGTGAGCTGAGGATAAAAGAGGCTAGCCATGCGTTTCAATCACCCAGAATGAAGTTGCGCTGTTATCAATCCCCACATATTCCGTAACTAGACCCGGCGCAGCCAGCCGGCAGTTCGCCACGTTTGCTCCGCTAATAGGATCAGGAAACGTAAATGGCGAATAATCCCCTTGTACGTCGTTGAAAAAAGCTTCTATCTGCTGAATCTCACTCTCGTTCAGTAAGTTCACCCGAATCTGCCACTGCCGCAAGGCCCTAGGCTGCGTCGAGTAACGTTGGTCCGATCCGTCCAGGAATCGAATCACGCGCGCGCCTTGTCCACTCGTAAGACCGATCGGATATTGCGTCACCGCCCCGGAGCTGAGGATGGGAAAGTTGGCCATTTAGATCTCCGCGATCACGTCATTCAGCGAACTGGAATTCAACAGTGCCGTTTTCACCGCTTGCGCCACTGCCGCGCTTTGGTACTGTAGCGGCTGGTTGTTCGAAGCTTGGCTCGCACTCGCTGCGCCGGTACTCGACGTTTCCACCGAACTGCCCTGATATGCGGTACTCCCCTTCGAACTCGCGTATACCGTTTGCGACACCGAAGTAGGTAGTTGAAATTCAACTA
>CAXUCT010000209.1:3820-7547 GCA_964249415.1 uncultured Bryobacteraceae bacterium
CCCTCCGCCAAAAAGGCTCATAATTCCGGAGACTAATCCTCCCAATCCCGCAATGCTGCTCAGCCCACCAGTTAACGCGTTTGCTATTCCACCCGACGCGCTCTGGCTCAGCAGGTTTGTCCAATCGCTACCGGATTGCGTAGTTGATGTTCTATTGTTCGATGGACGTCCGAACTGGATTCCAAGCGGCGTGTCCTTCGCACCCACTGCGACTGACTTACTGTCCACTAGCGAAGGCGGCTTACCCGATCCCTCCGTACCAGTCACAGTTGACCCGAACAAGTCCGTCGGCTTAACCGACTTAGATAGATTGAGGCCGCCTTCCTTAGTCCCGCTAAGCTGATTGAGAAGACTCGACAACTTATTCTTATTACTCGCCATGTTCCATCTCCATCTTTAGTGCCTGCTCTAGAACGAGCACGGCCTCCGCGGTTTTGGCCTCTAGCGACCACGGCGTTCCTCCCCCGAACGATTTCCAGACTCGAAACTGCTCCAGAAACGACAAGCTCTGTGCCGTAATCAACGACTTCGGGCATTGCAGCGTCAGAATTCCCCTTCGTGCCCAAACAACCCGTCCATCAGTCGCTCCAGTTCCTTTTATCCAGGCGCAATTGCGCACCTTCGCCAGGCCGCTTGACCGGCAGCTATCGCAGTTCCACGCGGCTGGCGAGGAAAATTGAAAATGGAATGCGATTAGGAGTTTTTTCGTTCTTCTTCCGACAGGCTCAACTCGGCCTGGATCGCCGATACCATCTCGTTAGCCAACGATTCGGGGCCTTTTTCGATTAACATCTCCGTATTTGCCGCCACCCCGTCGATCGTGAGATCTCGAATTTCCGTCAGCGCCCACTCTAAATAGAGCCGCCGAGTCAATAAGTCCGCGAGCGAAGCTTCTAAGTGGTCCGTCGTCTCTCCAGCCCGCAGAAAGTCGTACCGGAGCGTTAACTCCCGCGCACGGCTGGTCAGTTCGATTCTTTGCGCGAGCGAGATTTTTCGTATCCCGTAACTCACTCCCGGCATAACCTGACTCTCGCGCCAGTTCACCGTCGCATAGCGGTTCGGTTTAGGCAAAGGCAATTGAAATTTCATCTTCGGCGATCCCTTGCGCCAGGTTGTTTTTGAACTCCCATTGCAATCTCGTCTGCGAATCTAAGTAGTTGGGAATTTCAGGCGTCACGCGGGGCATGTATAGTCCCATGATTTGGCCTCGCTGCTGCCCGAGTTGCAGCATGGCTGAGACCGTCGCGCGAAGTTTCGCGGCCACATAGAGAGCTTTGGTCTGCGAATCGTCTTGCGCAAACAGCGTGATGGTTGCCGCCACTTGGCGCTCTCCCGGTGCGATCGCGCGCGGATAAGATGATCCGAACTCCTGGTTACGGACGGCTATGTTGTTTCTCACCTCAATCGAGGCGTCAGTTAGAGTGAAGAACTGATCGGCCACGCTTCCGATCCACACCTGTCCCAAATGCCCCGGCACAATGGAGTAATCGAAGCCAGCCGGCGCTGGTTCCACTGGGTAACTGGGCAAACCTGCGGCCCCCGCTACAAAACTGCTCGAATCAAGCACGTCCGCTGCAGGTCCACTAAAGACAAACTCGTGAAAGTCTCCGTTTACCGCCACCGTGAATAGATCCGCAGCTGCGCCGGTGATGACGCGGCTCACAGCCGAAATCGGGTCCCAGTAGTCGTAGAGAGTCACGCTCGGAAGCGCGGTGGACAACCGGTAGGTCATCGTGGTTCCCAAGGTGACATTTGCCAACGGAACCGTCGAGAACGGCGCGTTGATCTGAAGACTAGAGGCGTTCGGGATAGCGGTTACGAATCGAATCTCGTCCAGATAGGCAACCGCTCCGCCAACCGGCAATCCGTGAGGTGCTGTGGTCTCGATCTCTGTCGGACTTGGTGCCATCGCGCCCTGCAAACCGCTGCTCAACTGCGGCGTTGCTCCCATCGCGCTTTGAAAAAGCGGTCCGTAGCCCGGCTCCGTGGTCCCATTCCAGGAGGTCAGGTACATTCTGGCTTCAAACGCCGTCCGCCGCCGCGAATACGGCGACGTGCCCAGGTACGTTCGCGTACCGGTCTTATCCAGCCGTTTACCTCGCTCTAACACCTGCCCGGCTTGTAAGCGGACAGCAGAAAAGCGATTGGCTGCTGTAACCGCAGCTGCTTGAGCGTAGGTGCTTTCTACAGCCGCATAGAATCTGTTTGCATTAGAAGATATGTAACTCGCCATTGCTTTTCTCTAATTCCGGCTTATATTCAGGTTGCAGGTTACTTTGGCTGATTGCACAAACCCAAATCCGCCCGCCTTCGGCGGCACAAACTGAACGTCATAGATACCGGAGAAGAAAAACCCGTCACTCCAATCCCCGATGTTTTGCCGCAGGATCTCCGTCACCCCCTCCACGTAAAAGTGAATCCATTGATCAGTTTGCGTCACCATATCTCCACTCGCCCAGATCTCGGCCATCACCGCCACTAAACCTGCTACCGATCTAAATTTCTCGTTTTGCGCGTTCTTCAAACTGCTGCTGTAAAGGCAGATTCGCGGATACGCCAGCTGTATGTTCTTATCTCCGATATCCGGGCCTACCGAACTCATTACAATCTGTCCGGCCGGAATACCCGGTACGTTCGTGTTACTCGCTGATGCCAGTGAACTGATCTGCTGTTCCAGCGCATTCGCGCTTGTTAACAAGTTAAATACCTTCTGCGCCGCCAGCAAAGTAATGGGTAGCGTGTTCATCCCCGTTGAATCTCCCTTGCCAGCATTAAGTAGTAACTCGGCGGCTGCCCGCCGATGGGCTCCGCGCCCGCGATTAACCCTGCTAGCGGCAAGGACCAAATCGTTCCTACGGCCAGAGGAGCAGCGTTCTGCCGGGTCAGACCACTTTGAATCGTGCTTGCGTAAAGGTTCCAGCCAATCGCCGCCGTTGGGGTAATCCCTTCCCCCATCCCCACGCTTATCGTTGAGGCAGCGGTCAAGATCACGCCGTTCACCGGGCTCAATGCCCCTTCGTGTCCGGTGCTGTCTACCCAAGCTGCCTGCGCGAACACCGCCTCCGCCGGCGCCGTCCCTGGCTGAACCGTAATTATGGGCAGCGCTGGCCTGGGAAGTGGGTTGTACACCAGTCCCAGTCCGGCCAGGAACGTCATGCCCGCCGCATCACTGGCGAGTTTCTGATACTCCGTCCATTTGCCCTGAAACCTTGTATTAAGTTGGACGTTATATGCTTCCGCAAAGAAGCGCGACAGCGAGTCGAAGCACACCCATCGCTGCAATGTCGGCGTCACCACTACCGTGGAGAGCCCCAATACCCGCCTTTGCAGCCACTGAGGATCCCCGGCGCCCATGTTAGTCAACCAGAGCAGCAGCTTGTCACTGATTGCACTTATAGCCAGCTTGATCTTAGTTTCGACATCGATACTGTGCGAAGAAGATACCTGAACAAGCGAGCTTTCGTACTCAAGAAGATCGTCCAGCGTCACAATGTCCGCGTCCGTGAACAGCGCCATAGGAACCTACTTTCCGCTGCTCGTGGGGTTGTGGCACTTACCAGCTACGTGCAAGTCCGTCTCCGAGACGATTGCTACCTGAAGCCGCCGCGCCATCTCCGCGCTTTCGACGCTCTTCTTCGCGGCAGCTTGGCGTTCGCGATAGTGTTCCTTTTGTTCTGCGGTTGCCAACGCCGCGCGGCCCTCCACGATCATCTTCGCCGCGATGTCA
>CAXUCT010000209.1:7557-7863 GCA_964249415.1 uncultured Bryobacteraceae bacterium
CGCGTCACCTCCGACACAACGCCTGCTTTACCGCCATCTTCAGTTTCCAGACTCATCACAAGCGGATACTGTTCATGTATTTTGCTCTCAGCTTCGCCAACTTTGCGGTAGTACTGTTTTACGTCCATGAGCTTCCTCTCCTTAAATAAAAAAAGGGAGCCGCTGAGCAGCTCCCCACGTGGATACGGCTTGATCTTCGATTTACGTGTTCACTTGGACAGCGAAGTTGTTCCGGAGAACTCCGCAGCCATACAGCACGTCAACCGTGAACTGTTGTGACAGTGTGTTCGGCTGATAGCTCATCAC
>CAXUCT010000210.1:0-273 GCA_964249415.1 uncultured Bryobacteraceae bacterium
TTCTTGCCCATCGTGGGTTGGATGATCTACGGTTTGCTCCACGTCTGCTATTGGCTCTTCCGCGACATCAATGGAGCAAGCCTCGGGAAACTGGCGATGGGTGGCTTCGTAGCGAGCGCAGACGGTACGCCATCCACCACGCAGCAGAGAATTCTTCGTAACGTGCCCCTCGCCCTCCCAGGCATTCTGGGAATGATTCCACTGCTCGGCTTGTTTCTGGAACTGGGCGTCGCAGTTTTCATCTTTGGCGGAGAAGCGATTCTGCTGCTGGCA
>CAXUCT010000210.1:283-1646 GCA_964249415.1 uncultured Bryobacteraceae bacterium
GGGCCGGGACTATGGTGTTCCGGAGATAGAACATTGCGGTGAAACGCCGTGTGAAGTCGATAAGAGGAAGACGGGCTCTGTGCAGGAACGGAGCGGCCGCAGGCTTCCCCAGTGACAGCACCGGCTCCAATGAGTTTCGACGGCAACTCTTCCTCCAGAATTTTCGATATTCCGATTAAGCTTCGAACGCTCTACGGGAATAGGGAACCGCACGTCGGGAAGATTCGAGGCGTTAGCATGGGTCTGTTCCAAGTGTCCTCACCTGTTTGCATGCCGCGCCGGCTCGAATTAGAGTTGTTGGGCGGCTCGCGAGTGATCCATGTGCGCGTCGTGGATTGCCACAAATGCCTCTCCGGCTCTTATAACCTTCAGACGAAATTGTCGTTTGATGCGTGCCGGAGAGCCGAACCCCGGATTCCGACAGACCTGCCTGCCCAAGTGCAAGTCTTAGGCGCCTCTTCCGCGATTTCAGCGAAGGTGACCGATGTATCGCACGCCGGCTTGGGCCTGCAAATGCACACGGCCGTTCCCGTTGGTACCACTGTGGGTGTGGATATGGGCTATGCGGCCGTTCTGGGTGAGGTCAGGCATTGTGCGCACCAAGTTGAAAAGTACCGGCTGGGCGTTCATGTTCACCAATTTATAGCCAACCACGGAGCGCTGTCACCCGCGTTTGCTGCCTGCGATGCTGGGTTTGTCAGCTCCGTTGCCTGGCAAGCATTCGTTCTCGCCGTAGGACAGAGACAGCGGCGATACGAAGCGATTTTACTTTCCCTCGCCTTCCGGAAGAGCGCGTAACGCCCCGCGCTTGACAACCAGGACGGCTCCGCCTATGAATGCGATCAGCCCCCACGTAGCAGGTTCAGGAACATCGCTAACCGCTACCGGCGTCACACCATCAGCCTCAAAAAACCGAAATTGAAAGGTGGTGTCTAGCTCTCCACCAGATTGGCCGTCGAGCGGACCAACCCAATCGTTGACAAAGCCCGTCGCTGCAAGATTGATGTTCGTTCCCAAGCTAATAGGGATAAGCGGGTTCATTACGCTGTAGTAATGCGGGCCGGGCGCGCAGCCGGTCACCGAGTTCGCCGCACAGCTGATTTCGGTAAGGGGAGAGCTTGCGTTCGCGCTTACAATGCCCGACGTCATCTCGCCTTGTCCGTCGTAGAAGTAAGTGCTGCTGCCATCGCCCGTGATCTGTACGTATCCGTCTCGAACGGGACCTGCCGTGATCAGCATCTCCGTCCAATTCACCGCTGTATTAGCCGTGGCCGTAGGTCCGAACGTTCCGTTGTTACCGTCCTCTTGCACGTAGGCGCGTTGCGAGGTGGTCAGTGTGCTCCACCCTGACGCGTTGCCGGCC
>CAXUCT010000210.1:1656-4235 GCA_964249415.1 uncultured Bryobacteraceae bacterium
GTCAAAGCGACCGACGCGGAAGCGGAAGCGCCGCCGGACAAACTCTCCTGAGGATTGGTGGTTGTGAAGGAAGAGCAGCTACTGAAATTTGGGGTCGATGAAGTTGCAACTGCTTGGCTTGCGTACGGTGGCGAACAGATGGTGCTGATTGGGTCAGCCAAAAGGCCCGCAGCCGTGCAGAGTAAGAGAGCAAAGCAGAGCTTCACCTTCTCATCAGAATACGAATGGAGTTTTAAAGCTAGCTGAGTTTAGTACTACTAGTACGGCCTGTGCTGGCGGAGGAAGAGGGATTCGAACCCCCGGACAAGTTTCCCCGTCAACGGTTTTCAAGACCGCCGCCTTAAACCACTCGGCCATTCCTCCACTCCCAAAGTAGCTGATTATGTCTCGATTTCGCAATCCTGCCACTGGGTGGTCAGAGGCGTGCTCTAGAAGCATTTGAGAATTGAGCCACCTCCACAGGCACACATATACTGTGTCTTTGAAGATAGACTGTACCCATGAAGAACATTACTTTGAGTGTGGAAGATGAAGTTCTGGTGGCCGTCCGCCGCTACGCTGTCGAACGGAACTCCAGCATTAATGCTCTGGTACGTGAGTATTTGACGAACATCGCTCAACATGATGACCGCGCAAACCGCGCTAGGGTTCAGCTGCGGCAATTGAGCAAGAAGTCCCAAGGGCAGCTTGGTAAGAAAGCCTGGACCCGAGAAGATCTGCATGAACGCTAAGGTCTTTTTTGATACGAACATCCTCGTATACGCAGCAATGGGCACAGCCGGGGAGCGACCCAAGCGGGAACGCGCGCTTGCCCTGGTTGAATCCGAAGACTTCGGAACGTCAGCTCAGGTACTGCAGGAATTCTATGTGACTGTGGTGAGGAAGGCGGCACGTCCACTTTCGGCTCTCCAAGCGTCTGAATGGATCGAGCAGTGGACAGAATTTCCTTGTCAAGCCATCGACCGGCAGCTGGTGCAGATTGCTATCGAGTTTTCGCAGCGCTACGCGATCTCCTACTGGGACGCAGCGATTCTGGCAGCAGCGGCGGCGTTAGGAGCCCATACTGTTTACTCTGAAGATCTAAGCGATGGACAGATGTACGGGCCTGTGCAAGTAATGAACCCGTTTCGCTGAACTGCGCAACAGCCTCGCTACTGCACGCGAATCGTGAGAGATTCAGACTTGCTGTTGCCTTTACCGTCTTCCGCGGTAATCGTATAGGTTGTGGTGGTTTTCGGAGCGATTTCCACGCAATGTCGATAAGACGGCTTGATCTCGGCAACTGGCGGGTCCAGCTTCACTGCCGTCGCGTTTACCACGCCATAGCAAAGTTGCGTTGTTTCACCGCGATGCAGCAGCCCGGTGTCGGCGCTGAAAGTAGAAAACTTGATTTCACCCGAGTCGTAAATCTGGTCGACGACCCGCTTGCGCGCCTCCTCTTTCTTCGCGGCGATCGCTTCCTGGGCTTGGCGGTTACTCTCCGCGCGCGAGTAGAAGGTCCAGGCGACATAGAGGGCCGCCAGCACCAAAGCAATGGTTGTATAGGGAAGTACGGCGCGCAACCCCGACCGTTGGCTTGGCGGCTGCGAATCAGGAACATCGGTCAACGACATAGAAGGCTCTTCATATCATAGTTTCGTTGTCTCCAGTGCGATCTTGGCATTTCGCTATCTCTTATTCAATAAGCCGTTCAATGTACTGAGCCAGTTCACAGGAGGCGCGTCCAGCCCTGATCCCGCAAAACGCCGCCCGACGCTTGCCGACTTCATTCCCATTGCCGACGTATACCCGGCGGGACGTCTGGATCTGGATAGCGAAGGCTTGCTCTTACTGACGAATGATGGTGAATGGCAGCATCGGGTCTCCGATCCGCAGTACGCGCATCCGCGCACATACTGGGCGCAAGTGGAAGGTCTGATTACACCGGCGGCTCTCGAACAACTTCGAAACGGTGTTGTAGTGCAAGGCTATCGAACCAAACGCGCGAAAGCACGTCAGATCGACGAGCCCGACCTGCCCCCCCGCGTACCTCCCGTCCGCTACCGGAAAAGCATCCCTACATCCTGGCTTGAACTCACTCTCACCGAAGGGCGCAACCGTCAGGTCCGGCACATGACAGCGGCGGTGGGAATTCCCACGCTTCGACTCGTGCGTGCGTCTATGGGGCCTCTAACGCTCGAAGGGTTAAGGCAAGGAGAGTGGCGCCATCTTAACGCAAGCGAAGTGGCCGATTGTCTCGCCGCTAGCGCTCCACGTTCAACTCGATAAACGAAGCTGCATTGCTCGATCGATAAATGCGCTCGGTCGCCTTCACAAAGTCCGATGGCTTCGCGGCTGGAATTTCAGTGAACGTTTGTGGATTACGATCCACCAGAGGAAACCACGAGCTCTGTATCTGAACGGTGATGCGATGCCCCTTCTGAAAACAGTGATAAACATCCGGCATCGTGAAGTGAATCTGTTGCACTTCGCCCGCCTGAAACGGCTCGGGATGCTCAAAGCTGTTGCGGAATTTACCGCGAAACGGCTCACCCCGCACTAGTTGCTCATACCCGCTTAGCGCGCCGGTGGCGTCGCCC